>SKYG01000031.1 GCA_007128045.1 Bacteroidales bacterium
CGCGCCTGGTTTGACCCCCTTTCCCTTTCCAGGGGTACCTGTCATCTCGAACCCCGCGAAACGAAGTGAAGCGGGGTGAGAGATACCCTACAGACTCTGGGCTAAACCCCTTAGCAGCTCACCCCCCTTTCCTACTGGCACCCCTGTCATCTCGAACCCCGCGAAACGAAGTGAAGCGGTACCCCTGTCATCTCGAACCCCGCGAAACGAAGTGAAGCGGGGTGAGAGACACCGCCATGTTCAGGACTTACATCTTTCGAACAATTCATTCCCTGTCCATTCAAATCAACAAATCAACCTTAAATCTTAAACCTTAAACCGATTTTCGGCCTTCAACGCCCCTACTGCCCTGACCTCAGCCTGTCGGCCTGAATCTGAGCCTCATCAATGATACGTTGGGCATTACGCTCCCCCTCACTTTCTATTTGTACAGCACGACGTTCTGCTTCCCTAACCAGCTGCTGAGCAGCCTGGCGTGCAGTAGCCTGGGCAATTGGTCCGCGGCCCTGGGCTTCACGTTCGAGCCGGGCTGCCTGTTCTGCAGCTTCCTCACGCACCTTCTCGGCAGCATTGCCCGCCTGGGTGCGCACCGTGGCAGCCTGCCTGTTGGCCTCCTCCAAAATACGGCTAATACGGGCCTCTGCCTCGGCATCTATGCGTTCCCGGGTATCATCAACCTGCTCCTGAACCGCATCTTCAACCCTGTCGCGCGCCTGCTGTGCCTCATCACGCAGGCGGTTCTCCGCCTCCTGTAACAACCTGTCAGCCTCACCCCTGAGCTGATCCTCCAGACTGCTGCGCACCGATGCCATCGAAAAAGATACTTCAGGCCGTAAGAATGTTCCTCCCAGCCTGACATCCAAAGGCACCTTGTCGCCCGGTGCCAGCTGAACACCCAATCCCGATGCCCTGGATACCAGATCGTCAAACACCTGGTTGGCACGGCCTCCAAACATCTCCCGGGGTATCTCCAAATTCATCACGTAGCTGATACGCTTATCAAAATAGGTGACCCCGGTAATGCTGGCGCCAATATCACCAAACTGCAGGTCGATGGGCGGCACCTCCACCTTCCCATCCGAAAAAGAAAAAGACAGCAAGAGGTCTTTCAGAGACCACTCTTTGAGCTGATCCATATGCAGCTGGTTGGCCAGTGAAACCATCGAAGGGGTGTTTTGCAACAGCACCGCCGAAGAGCTGAGCTTGCCCTTACCCCTGAGGCTCGACAACACCGGCTGAAGCCCCCCGTCAAGCAAGCTGCTCAGCTGCAGGTCGACAGAAAAAGTACCGCGGGCAAACTCCCCTATCGGCGCCAGTATCTGCACCGTGTTGAACGTCTGAAACGCATCCTGAATGCCGAAGCCCGACACGTTTAACCCCAGATTCACATATGGCCTCTGATCACGTGAGTCGTACACGCCATTTAGCCCCAATGTGCCGCCAAGCATGCCCATCCGGAGATTTTCCATATTCACCTGCTCATCGGCAACATGAATGACACCCTGCACATCGGTGATCTGTAAACTGCCAAAAAGCACCCTGTCAAAGGTCGACTCCAGCGTAAAGTCTATGTTCGACGGTATCCTGATTACCCCCAGTTGACTTTCTTCTGCCGTTTCTTCTTCCAGGCCGGCAGGTGCTGCTTCCGACCTTTCAGGAGCTTCTTCCATCAGCGCATTCAGGTCAAAGTAGGATGAACGGGTGGTAAACCAGCCACGAAGCAGTTGATCAGAAAACAAATAGCCCGGAATGTTCAGGATGCTGCCCGTTGCTGCAATATCACTATCGCCCAGCTTCATCGAAAACGCTTCAAGGCTTACTTCCTGAGGATCAAAACGTAGGACGGCGGAAGAAACCTCAACGGCATATTCCATATAGGGTGTCCCAATGTGTATGTCGCTGGCAATCATATTCCCTGCAGCATGAAACGCCTCATAGTTGCCCTGTTCAACGTCAGATAGTTTTCCACGCATCTCAGCATCTCCCCCTACAACACCGCGAAGCACAAAACCCTCGTCGAGAGGATAAAACTGTTTTACCTGGGATAGGTCTAACTGTCCTGCAACCCAGGTGTCGAACTCAGGATCACTTATGGGGGTCTTCAGGTGAAACCGTGCATCAATGGGTGTTCCGGCCAGTTGCATCCGAAACACAGGCACATCTACAACCGTCAGGTCGAGGTCAACACCAGGGTTTGTGATATTTGCTGAAACATTTACATGAGACACGGAGGCCGGCAGGCCGGGGTACTGAAACATCCCATTATCGATCTGAAGGCTCAGGCCAAAACCAGGGTACACCACGTCGGTAAAGGCCCCTTTTACATGGCCCTCCAGCATCATGCTGCCAGAAGTGGTAAGGCCCTCAAAATCCGTGGCATATACAGCCGGCACCAACGACAAAAAGCTAGCAAAGTCAGACCGTGTTGCGGCAAACCGGAAATCCATTTCCAGGTCGTCTGCAGGCCATCCTACCATGCCTTCAAATACCAGTGGCAGCGCATTCAGATGGATCAGGTTGTCGCGAAAGGTAAACACGAAACGGTCCAGGTCGGCCTCCATCTCTGCGGTAAGTCTGGCCTCCACCCTGCTCAGCACAGGCCACTCATCGTACCGCAGGCTAAAAGACCCGATGGTCGCATCCCGTGTGGTCAGGTTGGTAATGCTTGCCGTCAGGTCACCACGTAATACCGCGTTGATGTCGTTGGCATAAATGTATGTCACGAATTTGTCGTCAAGATATGCCACATGACCCCCGCGGATGTCAACACGCCGCAAACTCAGACGAAAATCAGACGTCTGATCTGCTACATCTATCTCTGCATCCTCCTCTACGGCAACAATGTCCCAGTTTGCCGACCCATCGGCCAACAGCTTAAACAACAGCCGGGGCCTGTCGAGGCGGATGCTTTTTATCTCATAGTCGCTGCCGCTGATCATGCCAAACAAATCCACCGTTACCAGCGTGCGCCCGATATCGGCAAGCGTATCTGAGGAAAACTCACCCTCTCCAATAACACGCAGGTCATTCACCCAAAAGGAAGCATTGGGAAAGTTGCGGATCAGCGACAACCCAAAACGTCCAAACTCCACTCGCGCATCCACCTGCTCGTTGATCTCATGCTTTACCCGCTCCACGATCCTATCCTTAAAAATAACAGGAATCGCAACCAGCAACAACAACAGCACACCAACTATTATCAATGTGATCTTTAATACTTTACCTATCATGACTATATGTTTTTTTTGTTCCTATAAAGTTAACGAAATTAAATCACTTATATATATAATTAACAAGGCAAAAACAACAGAGTTCATCCATAATATCATTATATTTGCGGGTTGCGGGGTTGCCAGGTTGCCAGGTTACCAGGTTGCCAGGTTACCAGGTTACCAGGTTACCAGGTTACCAGGTTACGGGGTAAACCGCAGAGGACGCAGAGTAATTCGCGGAGTCACGCTGTTTGGATAGGGCCAGCCCTGTCTCTACAACAAATCAACAAATCAACAAATCAACAGATCAACAGATCAACAAATCAACAAATCAACAAATCAACAAATATCTATATGAAATCCATCATCATCCTAACCGCCACCATCAGCCTGTTACTGGCATCGTCATGTGTTCCGCTGAAGCGCTTCAACGAACTGGAAGACCGCTTTCAACGCAGTGAAGTGAATAACGAACGTCTCCGGCTGGAAAACGAGCTTGCCAGGACACAAAACGACCTGCTGTCAACGCGTATCAAATCATTGGAAGACGACACCACACGTCTGGGCTCCCAGATACGCCGCCTGCAGCTCAACTACGAACAGCTGCAAGAAACCTACGCACAGGTTACCGAATACAACAGAAACCTTCTCGAAGGCAAGGAAGAAGAAACCAGGCAGATCCTTTCCCGCCTGCAAACCATACAGGAAGACCTTCAGCAGCGTGAAGACGACCTGATTGCCTCCGAAAAGTCTATGTTGGAAAAACAAAGAAACCTCGACTCTCTGATTACCGTGATGGGACAAAAAGAGCAACGTCTCGGAGAGCTGGAAGCCATCCTCAGCAGGCAAGACTCTGTGGTGAACGCCCTGAGAAATACCGTATCAGACGCCCTGCTGGGCTTTGAAGGCCGTGGGCTCTCTGTTGAGCTGAAACATGGCAAGGTATATGTCTCCCTCGATGAAAGCCTCCTGTTTGCCACCGGAAGCACGGTCGTTGACCCTCGTGGCGAGAGTGCCCTGCGCGAACTGGCAAGGGTGCTGGAACAAAATTCCGACATCAACGTGATGATCGAAGGACATACCGATGATGTGCCACTGCGGGGTGGCGGAGCCATGAAGGATAACTGGGACCTCAGCGTACTGAGGGCAACCTCTGTACTTCGCATCATCATGAAGCACGGAACAATTGACCCCCAAAGACTTACGGTAGCAGGGCGGGGCGAATACATGCCCCTCGACCCCGAAAAAACCGCAGAAGCCAGACAGAAAAACCGCCGAACGGAAATCATCCTTACACCAAAACTGGATGACTTGTTCCGTATTATTGAACAAAACTGACAAGAGTTTGAGATGGCATGTATTGATTTTCTTATCTTTACTACAAAAAAAACGCCATGAAAAAACTCAAGCTCTCCCTCGACAACCTCGAAGAGATGTTGCCCGACTCATTGAGTCCGGAACAGAAGGCCAAGGCCAAGACATTGTTTTACAAAGAACTTGCCTGCCGTGCCCATCAATTTTATCACGGCAAGATGCAAACCCTGCCCAAAGCGCCTGTTTTGGGCTTTAACTGGTTCAACGCCTGGTACACGCCCGGCGTTTCGAATATCTCCACCACCATCCGCGACAACAACGACACCTCCTACGAGCTGTCAAACCGCGGAAACCTGGTGGCCGTCATCAGCGACTCTACCAGGGTGCTGGGCGACGGCAACTGCACCCCTCCGGGAGGAATGGGGGTGATGGAAGGTAAAGCCTTCCTGATGAAATACCTGGGCGGGGTGGATGCCATAGCCCTCTGTATCGACAGCAGAAATAAAGACGGACAGAATGACCCTGAAAAGATCATTGATTTCACGAAAATGGTGCAGCACAGCTTTGGCGCCGTAAACCTGGAAGACATCTCCCAGCCGAACTGTTACCGCGTGCTGGATGAGTTGCGCGAAACATGCGACATACCGGTATGGCACGACGATGCACAAGGTACCGCCTGCGTCACCCTGGCAGCCCTTATCAATGCCCTGAAGCTGGTCGACAAAAAGCTCGGTGAGGTAAAGATCGTCTACTTCGGCGCCGGAGCCTCCAACGCCACCATCGCACGTATCGTACATACCGCCGGAGCCGATCCCAAAAAAGCCATCATGTTCGACTCTAAAGGGGCATTGCACCAAAACCGCAAAGACATAGAAGCCGACAAGCGCTTCTATCGAAAATGGGAACTATGCCAGACCACCAATCCACATAACATAGAAAGCATGGATGACGCCATCAAGGGAGCCGACGTACTGATATCCCTGTCGAAACCAGGCCCTTGCATGTTGAAGCCCGAATGGATACGAAACATGGGCAGCAAGCCCATCGTGTTCGCCTGTGCCAACCCCGTCCCGGAAATCTATCCCTATGCCGCAAAGGATGCAGGTGCATATATCGTGGCCACCGGCCGCGGCGACTTTCCCAACCAGGTGAACAACTCGCTCGGATTCCCCGGCATCCTGAAAGGAGCACTCATGGTCAGGGCACGAAAGATCACCGACGAAATGGCCATCGCAGCAGCAGAATCCCTGGCACGGTTCTCAGAAAAAAGGGGCATCAACCCCGAAAACATCACCCCAAAAATGGACGAAGCAGACGTGTTCCCCTACGAAGCAGCCGAGGTGGCCATGCAAGCCATCAAAGACGGCGTGGCACGCAAAAAGATGACCTGGAAAAAAGCCTACAACACCGCCAAAGACGATATCGAACATGCACGCAAAACCACACACTTCATGATAGACCACGGACTCATCGAACCACCACCGCAAAATATGATCGATAAAGCGCTGAAAGCAGCACTTAAAAATTGTTGATATATTGAATCGTTGAATTGTTGAATCGTTGGGTTGATTTGTTGATTTGTTGATTTGATAAAGAGTTAGTTGTTATATGAAAGCATATGTATACGGATTTGAGAAATTGACTGTGTGGCAAAAAGCAATCGACTTTGTTGAATTGATTTATCAGGAAACGCAAAATTTCCCAGTGGAAGAAAGGTATGGACTTACCAATCAAATACGGCGGTCATCCATTTCTATCCCCGCCAATATCGCTGAAGGAACAAGCAGGTCTTCTTTCAAAGATCAGGCACACTTTTCACAATTAGCCTTTAGTAGCCTGACTGAAACTGTCAATCATCTGTTTATTGCTTACAGGCTCGGATATTTAAATAAGGAACTCCTTGAAACATTTCAAAAACGTTTACATGAAATATCGAATCTGCTAAATGCCCTACGCAACAGTCAATTAAAAAGTCACACGTCAAATCAACAAATCAACAAATCAACAAATCAACAATGATAGCATTCATCGAAGGCCTCATAGAAGAAAAAAACCCTGCCTACCTCGTGGTTAACTGCGGGGGCATTGGCTATCTGATACATATATCGTTATACACCTATTCTGCCATCCCCGACAAGGGCACCATACGCGTACACACCATTCAGGTGATCCGCGAAGATGCGCATACCCTCTACGGCTTCTCGTCGACCGAAGAGAAGGAGCTGTTCAGGCACCTGATCACCGTTAGTGGCGTAGGGCCCAACACGGCCCGGATGATCCTGTCATCCATGTCGCCGGCAGAAATCCGCTCGGCCATCATCGCCAAAAACATCTCCATGCTGCAATCTATAAAAGGCATCGGCGCGAAAACCGCACAACGGATCGTTGTCGACCTGAAAGACCGGCTCGAAAAAGAAGGTGTTCCCGGCGATGATTATTTGATGCCGGCAAACAATACAATTCAGGAAGAAGCGTTATCTGCTTTAGTGATGCTTGGTTTTAACAAAAACTCGGCACAAAAAGCCATTGGAGCCATCCTGCGCAAAAAACAGGGCGAGGTGGTCACGGCCGAAGAATTGGTGAAAGAAGCGTTAAAAAGTGTTTGATCTGAACCTATTAATATCTTTATCTCTTGGTGCATATTAGGCGTTTTCCCGTTTTATTGCTTATAGCATGTGTTGTGGGAGTTGTGGGCTTTTCAGACGTGGCGATACCCGGTCATGGCGCCTCTTCTGGCTTTTTCTTTTCGTGGGATGAAGACGCAGACCCCGCACCTGATGAGGCCCTGCTGGCACAGGCCACCCCTGCACCCCAAGACCCCGCCACCACAGAACCGGAAACCAGCCCTGAACCCGAAGGCGACGAATCAGAAAATGACGACCCACAACCCAATGAAGAACAAGCCGGCGAAGACCAGCCCCAGGAAACCACCACCCCGGCTACACCCATAGACCTGCGATTCCCATTCTCCGACCCCGGCCAGTACGACCTGACAACACCTCCCGGAGGAAGCCTGATCCTGCCAGAACCACCAAACATCACCACAGAGATATCCTTCGACCCGGAAACAGGAAACTATATCAAAACCAGAAAGATGGGCGACAGGGTGATCGGCAGTCCCGTCTATATCAGCTTCGAAGACTACCTCCAATATGATATGGACAACGCCCTGCAAAGCTACTGGCGCGAGAAGACCACACCACAGGCCTTTGAACGCCGCGACGGGCTGATCCCCGAAATATATATCGGCAGCGAACTGTTCGACCGCATCTTTGGCGGCAGCACCATCGACATACGCCCTACCGGGTCGGCAGAGCTGATCTTTGGCGTCATGTCAAACAAGCGCGAAGACCCCTCGCTGGATGAAAAGCGCCGAAGAACCACCAACTTCGACTTCCAGCAAAAGATACAGCTTAACGTACAAGCCAATATCGGCACCAAGATCGAGCTCGGCGCCAACTACAACACCGAGGCTACATTCGACTTCGAAAACAAGATGAAGCTCGAGTACCGCGGCACCGAAGACGAGATCATACAGCTTATTGAAGCCGGCGACGTCACCCTGCCGCTGTCAGGAACTCTCATCACAGGAACACAGGGCCTGTTTGGATTCAAAACCCAGCTTAAGTTTGGAAACACCCTGGTAACGAGCGTCTTCTCACAACAAAAAACAGAAACGTCGACCATCGAGGTGGCCAGGGGCGCTCAAACAACTCCCTTCGAGATCAAAGCCGACCAGTATGAAGACAACCGCCACTACTTCCTGGGACAGTTCTTCCGCAACCGGTATGACGACGCCCTGTCAACACTGCCAATCGTAAGCTCCAACGTCAACATCACACGTATCGAAGTATGGATCACCAACATTGGGCCCGCCACAGAAAATAACAGAAACATCGTGGCATTCTCAGACCTGGGTGAGTCACAGCCACACAACCCCGCCATAGGTGGCAGCAACCGCCCAGCCCCATCCAACAACTCCAACGATATATATGCCCAGGTCGTTAATTCTCCCGTAAGAGACATCACACAGGTAAACAGCTACCTGCAGCTACAACCTCAAGGCTATGTGTCAGGAAAAGACTACGAAAGCGTAGAAAATGCACGGCTGTTAAGGCCAGGAGAATATACCTTCAACCCTGTGCTGGGCTTTATCTCCCTGAACCAGTCTATAAACCCCGACCAGGTTCTCGCCGTAGCCTATGAATATACCCTGATCGGAGACACCACCACCTATATGGTGGGAGAGTTCTCCAACCAACGGGAAGCACCCCGGTCACTGATCGTCAAACTGCTGAAAAGTACCGCGGTCGACACCCGCCTGCCCATGTGGGACCTCATGATGAAGAACGTGTACAGCCTGGGCGCGTTTCAGATCAACCCCGACGACTTTCGCATGAACATCCTCTATGACAGCGAAGAGCTGGGCGTATTTGTGGGATTCTTCAATGAAGGACCCGAAGAGGTGAAGGGTAAGCCCCTGATCCGTGTGATGGGCCTCGACCGCCTAAACACCCAGCTCGACCCATACCCCGATGGCATCTTCGACTTTATCGACAATGCCGCCACGGGTGGCGGTACCATACAGTCGACTAACGGACGGATATACTTCCCCGTGGTAGAACCGTTTGGCTCACACCTGAGAAAGATGCTCGACGACCCTGAGCTGGGCGACAAATACGCCTTCGACTCACTCTATACGACCACCAAGTACAGGGCACAACAGTTTCCGGAAAGAAACAGGTATATGCTCGAAGGCTATTACAAGTCGGCGTCAGGTTCCGACATTCCCCTTAATGCCATCAACGTACCCCCGGGATCAGTGGTAGTCACTGCCGGAGGCATCCCTCTGGTCGAAAATGTAGACTATACCGTCGACTATACCATGGGGCGCGTAAGGATCATCAATGAAGGAATACTCAACTCAGGTACCCCCATACGGATTTCGCTGGAAAGCACCAACCTGTTCAACTTGCAGACCCGTACCCTGATGGGTACCCATATAGACCACCGCATCAGCGACAACTTCAACATCGGTGGTACCATCATGCGGCTGTCGGAAAGGCCGCTCACACAAAAGGTCAACTACGGCGATGAACCCATCGCCAACACCATCTGGGGGCTGAACACCACCTACACCACCCAGTCGCTGTTTTTGACACGGATGCTCGACTACCTGCCCTTTTTTAGCTCCAACACCCCCTCCAGGATCACCTTTAACGGAGAATTTGCACACCTTATCCCAGGCCATTCACGTCAGATAGGCAGCGCAGGTACCGCATATATCGACGACTTCGAAGGGGCCAAGTCCTCTATCGACCTGAAGAATGTTCAGTCATGGGCCATCGCCAGCACACCACAGCACCAAACCGGGGCAGGTCTGTTTCCGGAAGGAGCTCCCAACACCGGACTGGCATTCCGGTTTAATGTGGCCAAGCTGGCCTGGTATCATGTCGACCCGCTCTTCACCCGCAACAACAACCTGACACCCTCGCATATCAGGGCAGACGTAAACCAACGCTCCAACCACTTCGTCAGAGAGGTGCTGGAAACAGAGATATGGGCCAACAAAGAAAGCCCCACAGGCATCCCGGCACCGCTGGCAGTGCTGAACATGGCCTTCTATCCCAGCGAAAGAGGGCCGTATAACTACGACGTCAGACCATCATCGTACAGCCGCGGCATGGCCCAGGATGGCACCCTCATCGCACCACATACCCGCTGGGGGGGTATCATGCGCGGCCTGCAGACCACCGACTTTGAAGCAGCCAATATAGAATATATAGAGTTCTGGATGATGGACCCCTTCGTGTATGACCCCGAACATACGGGAGGAGACCTCTATGTTAACCTCGGCGATGTGTCGGAAGACGTGCTGCGCGATGGACGAAAAAGCTTCGAAAACGGGCTGCCCATTACCGCCGACCCCACAAATGTCGACACCACCATCTGGGGCAGAGTGCCCACCATACAGGCCATCGTAAATGCGTTCGACAACAACCCGCAATCCAGACAGTTTCAGGATGTAGGCCTCGACGGCCTCAGCTCCGAAGATGAAAGAGAATTCTTCGCCGACAACTTCCTGGATGTCATCGCCGCCCAATATGGCACCAACTCACGCGCCTACCAGCTGGCATTTGAAGACCCCTCTGCCGATAGGTTTCATTACTACCGGGGCTCCAACCTCGACGCCGATGAGGTGAGCATCCTCGACAGGTATAAACGTTTCAACGGTCTCGAAGGTAACAGCCCCACCGCCGAACAATCGCCGGAGCCCTATCCCACCTCCGCCACCAACACTCCAAACACCGAAGATATCAACCGCGACGGCACCCTAAACGAAGCCGAACGCTACTTCCAGTATAAGGTAAGCCTGCGCCCCGAAGATATGGTGCCCGGCAATAATTATATCACCGATATGGTAGAAACCAACGTACGGCTCGCCAATAATCAGGTGGAGACGATACGCTGGTACCAGTTTAAAATACCGCTACGCGACCCCAACCGCCAGGTGATAGGAAACATACAAGACTTTAAGTCGATACGGTTCATGCGCATGTTCTTCAAAGGGTTTGAAGAACCCATCATCTGCCGCTTCGCAACCCTGGAGCTTATCCGTGGCACCTGGAGAACCTACGACCGATCCCTGATGGGCGACGGCGAATATGCGCCCATCGACAATGTCGACACCTCCTTCGAAGTGTTCACCGTCAACATCGAAGAGAACGGCCAACGCCAGCCAATACCTTATGTGCTGCCTCCCGGAATAGAACGCGAAGTAGACCTGGGTACCACCACCCTGCAACAACGCAATGAACAAGCCCTTTCTCTCAGGACATTCAACCTGCAGGATGGAGACGCCCGCGCCATATACAAGACTGCCAACCTCGACGTCAGACAGTACCGCCGCCTCAAGATGTTTGCCCACGCGGAAGCCGCCGGCGACACCGAAGATCTGTACGACGACGACATCACCGTGTTTATCAGACTCGGCTCCGACTTCACCAGCAACTACTATGAATATGAAGTGCCCATGAAAGTGACCCCATGGACACCCAGAACATTCAACCGCAACGACATCTGGCCGGCAGAAAATGAGTTCGACATAGAGTTTGCCAAGCTTCAGGAGCTGAAACTCCAACGTAATACCCTGTCGAGAGAAGAAGGGTCGGGTGTAAGCTTTAACATCCCATTCTCACGCTTCGACCGTGGCAATAAGATGACCATCGTGGGTACCCCCACCCTGAGCAATATCAAGGTGATCATGATCGGGGTACGAAACCCCAAGAAGACCTTCACAACACCCAACGACGACGGCATGGCCAAGTCGGCAGAGGTGTGGGTCAATGAGCTTCGCCTGTACGACTTCGAAGACCAGGGCGGGTGGGCTGCCAATGCCCGCATCAACGCCACCCTGGCCGACCTGGGTAACATCAGCCTCTCCGGGTTCATCAGCACACCAGGGTTTGGAAGTATCGAACAAAAGGTAAACCAACGACAAAAAGAACAGATCACCAACTACGATATCGCCACCAACCTGCAGCTCGGAAGGTTCTTCCCCGAAGAGGCAGGGGTGCGCATCCCCATGCACTTCAGCATCTCTGAGTCATTGAGCAACCCACAGTACAACCCACTCAACCCCGACATCCTGTTCAAAGACGACCTGGACTCCTACCAAACAAAGGCCGAAAGAGACTCCATAAGACACCTGGCACAAGACCTTACACGCCGCAAAAGCCTCAACTTCACCAACGTCGCGAAAACACAAACCGACATGGGAAGCCCAAGCCGGTTCTACGACATAGAAAACTTCGACTTCTCCTACGCCTATACAGAGATCCATTCACGCAACGTCGATATCGAATACGACACCCGCAAGCTGTGGAGGGGCGGACTGGGTTACAACTTCACCACCCAACCCCAGAACGTTACCCCCTTCTCCAATGTGGGGCTCTTTCAGGCCAGGTCGCTGGCGCTGATCAGAGACTTCAACTTTTATTATATGCCACGGCTCGTCTCTTTCCGCACCAGCGTCGACCGCGGCTATGCTGAATCCCTGATGCGCAACAAAAGCACCGGACTGATCATCCTGGAACCCAACTATGTGAAAACCTTCAACTGGAACAGGCTGTACGACATCCGGTTCGACCTGACCCGGTCGCTCAGGCTCGAATACAATGCCACCGCCAACGCCCGCATCGACGAACCGGAAGGACGCATCAACAGAGACGACGACGACTACCAATGGAAGCGCGACTCTATCTGGAGGAACGTCAGGAACCTGGGGCGTACCACCTTCTACAACCACCGCTTCAACATCAACTATAACATCCCCATCAACAAGCTGCCGCTGCTCGACTGGATGAGCTCCACTGCCAGCTATACCGCCGATCTCGACTGGCGGGCAGCGCCACTATCGGCTACAGCACTGGGCAACACCGTCGAAAACTCACAAACCAAACGCCTGAGTTTGAATGCAAACTTCATCAACCTGTACAACAAGGTGGGCTTCTTGCGCACCATCAACCAGCAAGCACCAGCCAGACCACAGCAGCGGGGTGCAGCACCACCGCGGCCGCAACAGCAACAGGCAGACGAAGAACAGGAAGAAAGGCCCGACTACGCGAAAATAGTCTTCAACGGCTTCGTCAGGATGCTGATGGGGGTCAGAAACCTTTCCATTACATACACCGAAAGCAACGGCATGAGGCTGCCCGGCTTTTTGCCCACACCATCGTTGCTGGGGCAGGACTGGGAACTGATGGCTCCGGGAACAGGGTTTATCCTGGGAAGCCAGAAGGACATCCGCGAACAGGCCGCCAGAGAAGGATGGATCACCGACAACCCCATGCTGAACACCGCGTTTACCCGCGCACACACGCAAAACATCAACGCCAGAAGCCAGTTTGAGCCACTGCCCAATATGCGGGTCGAGATCACCGCACTCAGAAACTATTCACGCACACAATCAGAATACTTTAAAGCCGACTCCCTCGGCCGCTTCGACTCCTTCAGCCCCATGCAGGCAGGTAGCTTCAGCATCTCGTTCTGGTCGCTGGGCACCAATTTCGAAAAGACCGACAACCAGTTCCACACCTCCAGCAACTTCGAAAACTTCAAGGAATACCGCCGCGACATTGCATTCCGGCTTGCCGAACAAAATCCTATGTGGGATGGGTCTGTCAACGATACCACGGGATTCCCCTCCGGCTACGGGCCCACCTCACAGGATGTCCTTATCCCGGCATTCATGGCCGCCTACGGGGGCAAAGACCCCACCAACTCAAGCCTGTCGCCATTTCTGAAGATCCCTATGCCCAACTGGAGGTTTACCTATGATGGCCTCTCCAGGATACCGTGGGTGCAGGAACGCTTCCAGTCGGTGATCATCGGCCACAGCTACCGCAGCACCTTCAACATCGGCAGCTTCCGCTCCGACATCAGATACCGCGAAGTAGATGGCTTCCAGGCCGCCAGAGACCTGGCCTCCGGAAACTTTATCGCCGAGTATGAGATCGCACAGGTGTCGATCGCCGAACAGTTCGCCCCCCTGATCAACATCGACATGAACTGGCGAAACAGCCTGATCACACGCTTCGAGATACGACGTACCAGAAATATCTCCATGAGCTTTGCCAACAACCAGGTGAACGACATGCGCTCCAACGAGATCATCATAGGAGGTGGCTACCGCTTCCAGGACCTCGCATTCAACCTGGTACAAGCCGGCGGCGGCCGCCAACGAATCCAAAGCGACCTGGTGCTGCGCCTCGACATCTCCCTCAGGGAAAATCGTACCGTGCTCCGCAAGCTCGTAGAAGATGTGAACCAGATATCCACCGGACAAGAAGTCGTTTCCATCAACACCTCAGCAGAATACCAGATAAGCCCACGCGTACAATTCCGCTTCTTCTTCGACAGGATCGTCACCAACCCATTCGTATCCAACCAGTTCAGAAACACCAACACCCATGGCGGGTTCAGCTTCAGGTTCATGCTTATGTAGAAGGGAGTTGAGGAGTTGAGGAGTTGAGGAGTTGAACTGTAGGGACAGTTGGACCTGTCCGCAGAAGGGCTTGACCGACCTGAAAGTCAAATGTCGAAAGAGGTAGAGACAAGGCATGCCTTGTCTCAGCATACCATAAGTCAAATGATGCATCTGCAGGGGCGTATTGAATACACCCATTGTGTTTTTAGGGGAAATTTGTTACTTTTGAATAAAGAATCAAATCATGAATACAGATACTCAAATACGAAAGCAGATAATGCAGCGAATACAAAGAATTCCTATTGATAAACTCAAGGAATTAAATGACTATGTCGCAAAATTAGAGCAGAGCATAAATAAGAAAGAAAAAATACTATCATTTGCTGGAACCTGGGAGCACATTGATGAAAACATTTTTGACCAGCTTACTGAAAATTTAATTGCTAACAGAGAGCGAAATAAGAGTAGAATTGATGAATAGAGTACTTATTGACACTGATATACTATCATATTATTTTAAAGGTGACCCTGCTGTGGTTAAAAACATAACCAAATACTTGGACATTTATGAAGTGCTTGATATTAGCCTTATAACATATTATGAAATTACCAGTGGGTTATTAGCAAAGAATGCTTTAAAACAGCTAACAGTTTTTGAAGAGTTTGTTGCGGAGAATAAAATTGTTCCTCTCACCGAAAAATCTGCAAAAAAATCTGCGGAAATTTACGCAACATTAAGACAATCCGGAACCACAGTTGATGATATCGACCTGTTAATTGCAGGAATAGCCATTGAATATGGATATACGCTTGTGACCAATAACGACAAACATTTCAGACGAATTCCCGGCTTAATAACTGATAATTGGAAATTTTAAATACGTACAAACCCGTAACTACCCATTCGTCATCACAGTGATCCGGTTATCTTCCACATGTACCACGCCGCCGGGTATGTCAACATAGAACAAATTCCGGTCACTATCGATGATCTTGACCTTTCCTTCCTCCAATACGGCCACCAGTGGCGCATGGTTTTTCAGTATCTCGAAAGAGCCCATGGCTCCGGGAAGCTGCACCAGTGCCACCTCCCCTTCATAGATTCGCTTTTCGTGCGATACGATCTCCAGATGCATGTCACGCGTTGTTTTTTGTTTCCTCCAGCAGCTTTTTACCCCTGGCAATCACATCCTCGATGGGTCCGGCAAGGTTGAATGCGGTTTCAGGATAGGCATCCATCTCGCCACTAAGGATCATGGAAAAGCCTTTGATGGTTTCCGACAGGGGCACAAACACCCCTTTCAGGCCGGTGTACTGTTCTGCCACAAAGAATGGCTGGCTCAGGAAGCGTTGTACCTTCCTGGCCCTTCTTACCACGAGCTGGTCTTCCTCCGACAGCTCCTCCATCCCAAGAATGGCAATGATATCCTGCAGCTCTTTATAGCGTTGAAGGATCATCTTCACCTCTCTGGCAGTCTTGTAATGCTCCTCTCCCACCACTTCTGGTGCCATAAGCCTTGAGGTGGAGTCGAGTGGGTCAACGGCAGGATAGATGCCCAGCTCGAATATCTTTCTGCTGAGCACGGTCGTGGCATCCAGGTGGGAGAAGGTGGTTGCCGGGGCCGGGTCGGTGAGGTCATCGGCAGGCACATATACGGCCTGTACGGAGGTGATAGAGCCCCTCTTGGTAGAGGTGATCCGCTCCTGCATCAGGCCCATCTCTGTGGCCAGCGTAGGCTGATAGCCTACTGCTGAAGGCATGCGGCCCAGCAGCGCCGACACCTCTGAGCCAGCCTGAGTGAAACGGAAAATATTATCCATAAAAAACAATATGTCGGAACCCGAGTCCTGGTCTTCCCCGTCGCGAAAATATTCTGCCACGGCCAGTCCCGACAAGGCCACCCGCGCACGTGCCCCGGGAGGCTCATTCATCTGTCCGAAAACGAGGGTAGCCTGCGACTGTGCCAGCTCGTTATAGTCTACCTTCGACAAATCCCAGTTGCCGGCCTTCATAGACTCCTTAAAGGCATCACCGTAGCGTATCACCCCCGAGTCGATCATCTCTCGCAACAGGTCGTTACCCTCACGGGTACGCTCACCAACACCGGCAAACACGCTCATGCCCTTATAACCCTTGGCGATGTTGTTGATCAGCTCCATGATGATAACCGTCTTGCCAACACCAGCACCCCCAAAAAGACCTATTTTTCCGCCTTTGGGATAGGGCGTCAGCAAGTCGATCACCTTAATGCCTGTAAGCAACACCTCCGACTCTGGCCTCAGCTCATCATATTTGGGTGGGTCACGGTGAATGTTATAACGCTTGGTGGTCTTCACCTCGCCAAGCCCATCGATAGGGTCGCCGATCACGTTGAACAGGCGGCCACGTATCTGCTGACCTCCAGGCATGGATATTGGTCCGCCGGTGCAAAGCACCTCCATGCCGCGGGCCAGACCATCGGTGGCATCCATCGAGATGGTACGTACCGTATCTTCTCCCAGGTGCTGCTGCACCTCCAGCACAACGCGATGGCCCAGCTCATTGCGAACCTCCAGCGCTTCATAAATCAACGGCAGGGCATTGGTGTCTTCAAACATTACATCCACCACCGGCCCGATAACCTGGGCGATCTTTCCTTTGTTGGCCTTATCGGCCTGGTTGCTTTCTGTGGTTATTTTGGTGTTCATGGGTTAGGAATTGTGAATGGTGAATGGTGAATTGTGAATTGTGAATTCATATTTCTTTATTTCTGAGTTACGCTGTAGGGACAGGGCTTGACCTGTCCGCAAGGGCGCAACCTGTAAATCCCGGCAATCCCGGCAACCTCAGTCTGTAGGGGGTCTCTCACTTCGTTACCAATGACAAGTCTCTTGTAATGCACTGATATACAAACTAATCATACTTTTGCATTATGGCCTTAATTTGCTGATTTATCATTCGTTTTGTCATTACGCATTGTGGCCCGGGGCCCAGGGCTTTCCATTCGAGATGATAGGGTGAGATGTAACCTTGTAACTCTCAAGGACAGGTCAAGCCCTGTCCCTACAGGTTCACCGTCTCTTCTCTCAGGCCGGTCAAGCCCGGCCTATACGAGAGGGTGCTGCTATGTGTCAATTTAACTCCTCAACCCCTCAACTCCTAAACTCCTAAACCCCTCAACTTATAAACTCCCCCCACAAAGGTATATTGTTTTTTCGTAGGATAGAATTTCTTTATATCTTTATCCCACAACAATTTTATCACTGACGATGCATAGTATGAGCAGGATACATTCCGGAAAGCGTGCTAAACTGCCTGCCGATGTTGCTGATATGGTCATCAGGGGCGATACCGCCGGTGCCATAGGCAGGCTGGAAAGGGCGTATAGGCTGACAGGCAAGGTTGTGGAAGGCAATAAGATAGGCCGCACGCTGGGTTATCCGACGGCAAACCTGGAGCAGCAACAGTCTGCCATCCTTCCCGGGCAGGGTGTCTATACTGCCTTTGTGTATCTCCACGGAAACTGGTACCAAAGCATGGTCAATGTGGGGATCAGGCCAACGCTGAACCTGCACCACGTAACCATCGAAGCACACCTGTTCAACTTTAAGGGAGACATTTACGGGGAAACCATCTCCATACATTTCCTGGAGAAGATACGGAATGAAATGCGGTTTAACTCGCTCTCGGAGCTGAAGGCACAGCTACATACCGACAAAGAACATGCACAAAGGGCCATTGCAGCCCTATATCCCCGACTGGAACTGACAAGCAATGGGTCATGCCTGCTTAAAACACCATAGACTCCTCAAGGCGTACCATCTATATCGGAAGTTGCACAACGACAGCCCGGGATAGCACAATATATCTATTGTTCCCTGCGCAGCATCATTCTGGATGTCACAGGCAAAGCCACCTCCTTTGGTCATTTGTCAGATCGTCATGATATCCGCTTCCTTGATCTCAAGCAGCTTGTCGACCTGGCCAATGTATTTATTGGTGAGTTCCTGAATATCCGACTCAAACTTCTTCACCAGGTCTTCCGGCAAGCCTTCTTTCTCAAGCTTTTTCGCACCATCGATACCCTCACGCCGTACATTGCGAATGCTTACCTTGGTATTTTCTGCCTCTGCCTTGGCCTTCTTTACCAGGTCACGACGACGTTCTTCGGTGAGTGGTGGCACGATGATACGGATCAGCGTACCGTCGTTCTGCGGATTAAACCCCAGGTTGGCAGCCATGATGGCCTTCTCTATCGGGGCCAGCATGTTTTTCTCCCACGGCTGTATCACGATAGACCGCGGATCGGGAGTGTTGATGTTTGAAACCTGCGATAGCCTGGTCAGCGTCCCATAATACTCTACATTCACACTGTCGAGCATCTGTGGGTTGGCCTTGCCGGCACGCAACTTCCCCAGCTCACGCTCCAGGTGACCGATGGCGTTGCCCATCTTTTCTTCTGCCTCTTCATAGACAAAATCTAATTCTTCGCTCATCTTGTTATTACATTGGTTTGGCAGCAAATATAGGAAAAAGGGTTGAATTGTTGAATTGTTGAGTCGTTGAATTGTTGAAAAAAATGTTGATCTGTTGATCTGTTGATTTGTTGATTTGAAAAAAATACAGCAATGTTTACTGAAAAACTTGTAATTTGGTAGTCAAATAATAACAATTAGTCTCCACGATACCCTCCTGAGAATCGAATAGATTGTATGGGGGTGGCCCGGGGTGCAAATAAAGAAAACTATGGGAACATATAAAAGGGTGCTGTTGAAGCTTAGCGGGGAGTCGCTGGCCGGCACCAGCAAGCTTGGCATCGAATCGGCATCACTGGAGTCTTATGCCAAAGAGATACAGTCGGTCGTAGAAAAAGGCATTCAAACAGCCATCGTATTGGGTGGTGGCAATATTTTTCGTGGGATACAAGGGAGTAAGACCGGCATCGACCGTGTTCAGGGCGACTATATGGGCATGCTGGCCACCATCATCAACAGCATGGCGCTGCAGTCGGCACTGGCCAACCTGGGCATTCCAGCCACGGTGCTCTCCGGCATTCCTATAGACACCCTCTGCGCGAAGATGAACCGAAGAGCGGCCATACAACTGCTGGAAGAAGGACAGGTGGTCATCATCGCCGGAGGCACAGGCAACCCATTCTTTACCACCGACTCATCGGCAGCGCTGCGCGCAGCAGAGATCAAAGCCGATGCCATACTGAAAGGCACCCGCGTCGACGGCGTCTATTCGGCCGATCCGGAAAAAGACCCCGGCGCCGTAAAATATGATCGCCTGAGCTTTGAAGAAGCCTACGAAAAAAACCTGAAGGTGATGGACCTCACCGCCTTTACCATCTGCCGCGAAAACAACATCCCCGTGATCGTCTTTGATGTCAACGAACCGGGGATACTATATGATTTGCTGGTTAATGGTAAGCCACACGGTACAATCGTCAGTAACCGTAGGGACAGGGCTTGACCTGTCAGGAAATGGTCACAAAAAGTAGAGACAAGGCATGCCTTGTCTCAATAGGTCATAGATCTGCGGAAATCTGCGAAATCTGCGGGAACCAAAAAATATATGGTGGATTACGACAGGGCCAACCGTTTGAATGCTGTAACGGTCAGGTCTTTATCCAGTGCCTTCAGGGTTTGTCCGACGGTTTTCTTGTTGTCGATGATTGAATCCTGGTTAATCAAGGTGTTTTCTTTGAAGAACTTATTGAGTTTGCCGAGGGCGATTTTTTCGAGCAGCTCTTCGGCTTTGCCTTCCTGGCGCGCCTGGTCTTTCCCGATCTCTATCTCTTTTTCAATAATTTCCTGGCTTACGTCATCCTTGTCGATGGCTACAGGAGCCATGGCAGCAATCTGCATCACCACATTCTTACCAGCTTGCTCAACTCCTTCAACAACTTTGTTAAAGGCAGCAATGGAGGTGATGCGGTTACCTGGATGGATATAGGCAAAAGCAGCTGCACCTTCTACCACCTCGTATACAGACAAGTCAAGCTTTTCACCAGTCTTGCCGATCATGTCGGTAACATTTTCTTCCACGGTACGGCCATTCATGTCGCATGCTTTCAGGGCATCAAGGTCTGCACAGTTTTTCTCTGCAGCCAGGTTAAGAATCGACCATGCAAAGTCGACCATCTCCTGGTTCTTGGCAACAAAATCTGTTTCACAGTTAAGCACCAAGGCATAGGCCTTTGTGCCATCATCACTTACTTTACCAATCACGACACCTTCATTGGCATCTCTTCCAGCACGGCTGCTTGCCAGTTTTTGTCCCTTCTTACGAAGAATATCGATGGCCTTGTCAAAGTCACCTTCCGACTCTACCAATGCCTTTTTACAATCCATCATGCCAGCACCTGTCTGCTGACGAAGCTTGTTCACTTCTGCTGCGGTTATCTGTACCATATGTTGGTTGAAGGTTTAAGGTTTAAAGTTTAAGGGCCTGTCTCGAGTGAAACGAGAGATCTCCCTGAAGTTATGAGTTGCGGGTTGTGAGTTGCGAGTTGCGAGTTGTGGGTTATTTTCTCAATTCTCAATTCTCAATTCTCAATTCACAATTCAAAAGTGTTTATTTCCTTGGGCGTTTCCCGGGTGTTCTTTTGGCGCCTATGCCTTTAGGGGCTCTGGTTTTGGCGTCATCATCTTCTTCTTTGGATTTTTTTGATGCCTTGGCCTTGACCTTTTCGTCATCATCGTCTTCTTCGTCAATGCCTTCCAAAGACAGTGCTTTCCTGCGTGCTTCTGCTTCTTCCAACTCCCTTTCTTCTTCTTCTTCGAGGGCTTTGTCTTTCTCCAGCTTGCGTTCTGCCAGCCCTTCCTGGATGGCTTCGATCATCAGCTTCACAATGATATGTATCGACTTGGAAGCGTCATCGTTGGCAGGAATGGGATAGTCTACCTCGTTGGGATTGGCGTTGGTGTCGACGATGGCAAAGGTTGGAATGTTCAGCTTCCTGGCTTCAGCAACGGCGATATGCTCTTTACAAATGTCGACGATAAAAATGGCCGCAGGCAGTCTGTTAAGGTCTGCAATGCTTCCCAGCTGTTTTTCCAGCTTGGCACGTTCACGCAACACCTGCAGGCGTTCACGTTTCGACATGTTGTCGAAGGTACCATCGGTTTCCATCTTGTCGATGGCGCTCATTTTCTTAACAGCTTTACGGATGGTTGCGAAGTTGGTAAGCATACCACCGGGCCAGCGTTCTGTAACATAAGGCATGTTTACCTGCTCTACAAGCTGCGAAACGGTATCTTTAGCCTGCTTCTTGGTAGCTACAAACAATATCTTCTTGCCCGACTTGGCAATCTGCTTCATGGCAGCAGCAGCTTCATCAATCTTGGCAATGGTTTTGTTCAGGTCGATAATATGTATGCCATTGCGCTCCATAAAAATGTAGGGCGCCATGTTCGGGTTCCACTTTCTTTTCAGGTGACCAAAATGTACACCAGAGTCTAACAGATCATTATAATTGGTTCTTGCCATGTTGTGTGATAAAATGTTCGGATAAAAAAGATTAACGTTTGCTGAATTGGAAGCGTTTTCTGGCCTTCTTCTGACCTGGCTTCTTGCGTTCCACCATCCTGGGGTCTCTTCTCATCAGGCCCTTTTCCTTCAGTGCAGGGCGCCATTCGGCATTGATCTCTACCAATGCCTTGGAAATGGCAAGACGCAAGGCCTGCGCCTGACCGGTTATGCCACCACCATCAAGGTTAACAGCTACATCATACTTGCCTTCGTTGCCAGTCAGTATAAACGGCTGAACAACGATATATTGCAAAATACCTGTACCAAAATAGTCTTTATAATCCCGTTTGTTAACAGTAATGGTACCATTGCCCGGCTTTAAATACACCCTGGCAACAGCGGTTTTTCTTCTTCCTGAGGTGTTGATTACTTCCATGCTTATTTTATTGTGTTGAGGTTGATGACTTTAGGCTGTTGTGCCTGATGTGGGTGCTCACTGCCAGCATATACATGCAAATTACGGAACAACTCACTGCCGAGCTTGTTCTTGGGAAGCATGCCCCTGACGGCATTCTCTACCATGAAGAAAGGCTTTTTTGCCATCGCCTGACGGGCTGTGGTATGACGCTGACCACCAGGGTAGCCCGTGTGACGAACATACTGCTTCTGATCCCATTTGTTGCCGGTAAGACGAATCTTATCTGCATTGATGATCACCACATTGTCACCACAATCAACATGCGGCGTGTAGTTGGTCTTGTATTTGCCCCGTAACATCATAGCTACCTTGGTAGCTAACCTCCCTAAAATCTCATTCTCCGCATCTACAAGTAACCACTCCTTGGTTACTGTCTCACTATTGGCAGATATTGTCTTGTAACTTAACGTATTCATCGTGTTGCTTGATTTGCTGATTCAGTAATTCTTAAACACCCATTACCCCTCTTTAAGGGGTGCAAAGCTATGATAATTTTTTGGTTCAGACAAGTTTATTAACAATTAATTGTTAATAAATATGCTTCGAATAGGGCTTCTTCAAGCCAAAGTCCGTAACCGCCAAATTTTCAGGCTGCAAAGGTAACAATTTTTTTACTTATTATGAAGCCGAAAAAGGAGAAAATTATGTAAATTCGTGATGCATCATGTAACCGCAGAGGATTTTTAACCGCAGAGGACGCGGAGTGATTCGCAGAGGAACGCAGAGATGATATAACCGCAGAGGAACACAGAGAAGGATAACCGCAGAGGAACACAGAGAAGGATAACCGCAGAGGAACACAGAGTGATTCGCAGAGATCGCAAAGTAAAATTAAGACGCAAAGAAATGACTTACGACTTTCAGACCTTCAGACTTTCAGACTTTCAGACTTTTTTTTTAAACCAACAATTCAACAACTCAACATCTCAACAACTCAACATCTTACTAACGGTTCTACTGATCATAATAATGCCACAATGGAGCGTGGCAGCAAGGCTGTCGGAGGATGCGCATATTTCAATGCTCACAGCTAGTCCGGGAGATGAGTTGTATTCTGTATTCGGACATAGTGCCCTGAGGGTATACGACCCACTTACAGGTATTGACGAGGTATATAACTATGGGACATTCGATTTTGACACGCCGAACTTTTATCTGAAGTTCACTCGTGGGAAGCTATATTATCAACTTTCTGTGAGTACGTTTCGTCAGTTTCTTTTCGAATACGACCAGGAACAAAGGGCGATGTATGAACAGAACCTCAACCTGACTGTCAATGAAAAACAGCGCATCTATGATTTTCTGCTGGTGAACCGCCGCCCTGAGAACCGTTCCTACCTGTATGACTTCTTTTACGACAACTGCGCCACGCGCATCCGCGACCTGATAGACCACCTGCTTGAGATCGACTGGGGCGAAGACCCTTATCCTGGTCCGCCGAGAAGCTTCAGGGACATGCTGCAGCCCTACCTGTCGAACATGCCCTGGGCAGCGTTCGGCATCGACCTGGCCTTAGGACTTCCGGCCGACAGGATCGCCACTCCCTGGCACTATATGTTCTTACCTGATGAGATGTTCACCGCCTTCGCACAGGCAAGACATCGCGACGGCAGACCCCTTGTCGGCCACCACCAGGTAGTATTGGAAGCATCAGTTCGAACAACCTCATCATCGCCCATCACGCCAAAGGTAGTTACCTGGATAATATTCTTTATTGGCCTGGCCAGCCTGTTTCACAAACGCTTCTCCTACGTATTTGACAAGGCGTTCTTTTCATTACTGGGCCTGACAGGCATCGTAGTAGCCGTGTTATGGTTCTTTTCCGACCATGAATCCACCAACCAGAACATGAACCTGCTCTGGGCCATTCCTACGCATCTGTACTTCATCTTCAGAACAGGAACGTCGGGCAAGTTAACTACCGTCAGGTATTACTTCCTGGGAGTTTGTATCGTTAGTATATTGCTGATCGTATTATGGAACTTCATACCGCAAGGGTTTAACGCGGCTTTCTTTCCGTTGGTGTTGCTGGCGGGGGGGAAAGCGCTGCGGGTTACCCGGGTACCAGGTTACCAGGTTGCCAGGTTACAAGGTTAAAGGGTATAGTCAATTATTGAAATTATTCCAATGCTTAATTACATAATTAAGAAATGAATGCAGCATAACGCCCAATCGTTGATAGGACGATACAAATGTTTTGGTTGTAGTGATCAAATCTGGATATAGTACCTCAATTTTTTCAAGATGGCAAATGGTTTCATCTACACTTGATTTGGAATAGATTATAAATCTGATAAATTCTTTTTTATACATTCTTCTTCCATAGCCCTCTACTATATTTGTTACTGCAGAGTCTGCTGACCTTCTGATCTGATTTCCCAGTTCAAATTGTTCTTGTCGGGGTAAGGAGCTTGTAAAAGTATGAACCTTAACAAAAA
>SKYG01000027.1 GCA_007128045.1 Bacteroidales bacterium
GTGTCCACCTCTTCCCATTCCGAACAGAGTCGTTAAGCCTGCCTGCGCAGATGGTACTGGGGTAAAACCCGGGAGAGTATGTCGTTGCCGGAATCTTTAAAAACCCGTCCATTGTGGCGGGTTTTTTTGTTATGGCCATAAAAGCACCCCTGTCATTGGTAATGGAACGAAGTGAAATGAGAAATACCCTACATCCTCAGGACTACGCCCGGTGTAACTCTCCCCTGCAAAATCCCCCTGGGTGATCATGAAAATTCCCCCAATGCGGCCGTCCGACTCCGGTTGGTCTGTGCCGGCAACCCGGAAACCTTGCAACCCAGTAACCCGGCAATCTTTGGTCTGCTGGAGATCTCTCGCTGCGCTCGAGATGACAGGGTGCTAAGGAACTCCTCAACTCCTCAACACCTTAACTCCTCAACTCCTTAACTCCTCAACACCTCAACACCTCAACACCTCAACACCTCAACAACTCAACGATTCAACTCTTCAACAATTTAAATGCGTTTCTCCGCGAATCACTCCGCGTTCCTTAGCGGTTATTGCCCCGCAGCTGATCCAAATTTTTATTGTAAGTTTGCATGCAATTAGAAGTTCTACAATGAAGGGTGTTAAGACAATCATATTTCTTTTCTTTTCTTTTATAAGCTTTGCTATACTTCATGCAGAGGAAACAGAATCACCATCGGTTATTCCCTGGTATACGCAAGGAATGCTTGAGAGTCCATTCACCTTTCAACAAAAGTTTGTGGATACAACCCATACGGCTTTTCAGCTATACGACTTTTTTGCGCCCGGGAATCCGTTTGTTGCCGGCAAAGGCAATGTTGGACATCCATCACGTTTGTTGGAATTTAAACCGGATACGGATAACACATTCTCATTATTCTCCAATGATCCTTACCAGCACTACAGGTTTCAACATAACCATATACATTTCTTTCGACCGAAACATGTTTTTACAGATCTTTTTTATGTAACCGGTGCCGACAGGGAACAGCTTTTTTACGGTTTACATTCTCAACGATTTCAGGAAAAGCTTTATGTGTCAGGGAAGTACCGCATAATAAATTCACCTGGTCAGTATAGCAGAATGGCTGCCAGAAATTCCAATGTATATCTGAGCGTCGACTATCAGGACCCTGGTGAACGGTATCAGCTTTTGGGTAGTTTTATTTCCAACAGAATTGAAACACATGAAAGTGGTGGGCTGCGAAATCACATTGCTTTTGAAGAAAACCCTGTGAGGGATAGTGTTTTTATGTATAGTGCTTCGTCAAATTACCGCGAAACCGCCATCCATTTGAATCATTTTTACAGGACAGGTTTTTATATCCACGAAGAAAATGGTCAGGACGATGTATCCGGGTCAGATAATGATCAACACGTTGATTCTACTGATGTTTCTCTACCAGTAGATAGTGCTGGTGAGAAAAGATTTATTAACCTTGGCAGGGTCAACCATCATTTCTCCTACCAACGTCGGTCTTTTGTATTTGATGAGAAAGCACCACCCTCAAATTTTTATCAGAACACGGCACTTGAATCATCATTCACCCATGATTCGACCTATGTTCATACCATCGAAAACCAGGTCAGCTGGTCTAATTATCCTATATATCAGGAGGATGCTACTTTCCCATTTAACTTCCGGTTATCACTTACTCATCGCATGGTAAATATACAGCAACCAATATATGAGTGGGACAGTGAACCCGAAGAAGTAAAAGATGATTATCCAATGTCGAAGGTGCGTTTTAATCAGGTCATTCCTGGCGTTTCCATTGAATCTGATAAGTCGCGTTTCTTTTCGTTCGATGGATTTACACGATTAACCTTAGGTGGCTATAATGACGAAGACCTTGATATTGGAGGTAGCGTTTATTTAGGTCGTGCAGACCATCACAATCGTTTTCAGGCTTCCGTGTTGCTTTCACAAAAGGAGGCACCCTATTTTTCATCGCGCTATTCGAGTAATTATGTTCGCTGGGACAAGGATTTTGAAAAAACGAATATAGTCAATGTGTCTGCCCGGTTTCTGCAAAAAAATAATTTGTCGGCACACGCAAATTATTACTTATTGACTAACGCAGTGTTTATGAACGCAGACGCACTACCAGAGCAAAACCCTGATGCCTTTTCTGTGTTTACCGCAGGGGTATCCGCGCAGCTTGGTATCGGTGTTCTTCAATCTCGTCATAGTATACTTTATCAGTATGTTGGTAGTGAACGGTTTGATCGTCTGCCTCCCATAATCGGTTACCATTCTGTATTTGCTGACTTATCATTATTCGACAAGGCCATGTATGCGCAGATTGGCTTTGATATATTGTATAACAGTCCGTATAAACCCATGGCTTATATGCCGGTAATCATGCAATTCTATTCTCAGGAAAGCTATGAAAGCGCCTTTGATATATATGTGGATGCATTTCTTACTGCCAAAATAAAACGAACCCGCTTTTTTCTTAAACTACAAAACATACTTGGAATTATTACCGATATTCAGCCTGTGTATCCCGTTCCTTTTTATCCTTTGCCAGAGACTGCCTTTAAATTTGGCCTTTCCTGGATGTTTTACGACTAATGGAGCTGTTTTTTAATTAACAACTCTGATTTATTACTTACGTAAAATCGTTATAAATAGGCAATATTATCCAAAAATCTAAATAAAATTTAGTAATTTCGCTGCTGTAAAAGTTAATCCTAACTGGCTTATTATAAGCTTCTTTATAAAATAAACAACTATGACAAAAAAGAAAAAATTCATTACGTGTGACGGAAATCATGCAGCAGCTCATGTGGCATACATGTTTAGTGAGGTTGCAGCCATCTACCCCATTACTCCATCTTCGAATATGGCTGAGAATGTTGATGAGTGGGCTGCCTCCGGCAGGAAGAATATGTTTGGTGAAGAGGTTACGCTTGTAGAGATGCAATCGGAGGCTGGTGCAGCGGGTGCGGTGCATGGTTCGTTGCAGGCGGGAGCGTTAACAAGTACTTATACGGCTTCGCAAGGGTTGCTGTTGATGATACCCAATATGTATAAGATGGCGGGCGAATTATTGCCTGCTGTACTACATGTCTCCGCCCGGAGTCTTGCAGCACAGGCACTTTCAATTTTTGGAGACCATTCAGATGTAATGAGCACCAGACAGACCGGGTTTGCCATGCTGGCCACAGGCAGTGTGCAGGAGATTATGGACATTGCCCCGATCGCACATTTGGCGGCAATTAAAACGCGTATCCCTTTTCTGCACTTCTTTGATGGTTTCCGTACTTCTCATGAGGTACAAAAGGTAGAGGAGTGTAGTCAGGATGACCTTGTAAAGCTGATTGATATGGAGGCTTTGCAGGCATTCAGAGACAGGGCATTGAACCCGGAGCATCCTGTTACCAGGGGAACAGCGCAGAACCCTGACATTTATTTCCAATCCAGAGAAGCAGCCAACTCTTTCTATGATGCGGTTCCGGATGCTGTTGAAGCATACATGGAAGAGCTATCAAAGATTTGTGGCCGTGAATACCACCCATTTACCTATTATGGGGCGCCCGATGCAGAGAATATTATCGTAGCCATGGGGTCAATTACTGAAACCATCAAAGAAACCATTGACTATAAAAATACTAAAGGGGAGAAAGTGGGTCTGATCAGTGTTCACCTGTACCGTCCCTTCTCTGCCAAATATTTTTTCAGGGTATTGCCCAAAACGGTGAAACGGATTGCTGCTCTTGACAGAACTAAGGAACCAGGTGCCAATGGTGATCCTCTTTACCTCGACATTCGTGACATGTTTTACGGAAAACCTGATGCGCCAATCATCGTTGGAGGCCGTTACGGTTTGAGTTCCAAAGATACATTACCTTCACATATCATTGCCGTGTATGACAACCTGAAACTGAAAGAGCCAAAGAATCAGTTCACGGTTGGTATTGTTGATGATGTTACTTTCAGGTCATTACCTGTTGGAGAGAATATAGATGTATCACCCAAAGGGAATTACGCTGCCAAGTTCTATGGTATTGGTGCTGATGGTACCGTTGGAGCCAACAAAAACTCTATTAAGATCATTGGTGACACAACCGACAAGTACGCTCAGGGGTACTTCTCTTACGACAGTAAAAAATCTGGTGGTATTACGGTATCTCATCTCAGGTTTGGTGATAGTCCGATTCGCTCTCCATACCTGATCAATGCTGCAGATTTCGTGGCATGTCACGTTCCCGCATATTTGGAAAAATATGATATGCTTAAAGGCCTTAAGAAAGGGGGGACTTTCCTGCTTAATTCTATTTGGGATGCCGAAGAAACCAAGAAACGCATTCCTGCTCATATGAAAAAATATATGGCTGAGAATGATATCAGCTTTTATATCATTAACGCCACAGAGATTGCCGAGAATATTGGCCTTGGTGGTCGTACCAACACCATTATGCAGAGTGCCTTCTTCAAAGTGGCAGAAGTTATCCCTTACGAGCAAACTGTGAAGGAGATGAAAGACGCCATTAAGAAGACGTATGGACGTAAAGGCGAAGAAATTGTGAAGATGAACTATGCTGCTATAGATGCTGGTGGCGACGTGATCAAGATAGCTATTCCTGCAGAGTGGTCCAAGGTCGAAGTAAAAGATGCTGAGGTTGACAAAAGCATACCGGAGTTTATCCGCGACATTGTTTTCCCCATCAACAGTCAAAAGGGAGATGACCTTCCGGTAAGTGCATTTCTTGGACGGGAAGATGGTACCTTCCCCCCCGGAACCACGGCATTTGAGAAGCGGGGCATTGCTGTACATGTGCCAGAATGGCTTCCTGAACATTGTATTCAATGCAACCAGTGCTCATATGTCTGCCCGCACTCTGTGATCAGGCCTTTCCTGTTAGATGAAAAGGAGATGAAAGACGCTTGTCCGGATATGGCTGTCGTAGATGCCAAGGGCAAGTCACTCGCTGGTTTGAAATACCGGATGCAGGTTAGCCCGCTTGACTGTACTGGTTGTGGCAACTGTGTGGATGTTTGTCCTGCTCCTAAAAAAGCCCTGGAGATGCAGCTTCTGGACAGCCAGATGCATGAAGACAAGCATTGGGACTGGATATCAAAAAACGTTTCTTATAAGGATACCTTATTGAACAAGGAACAGTCTGTTAAAAACAGCCAGTTTGCACAACCATTGTTTGAGTTCAGTGGTGCTTGTGCCGGATGTGGTGAAACGCCATATATCAAGTTGATCACCCAATTGTACGGCGAGAGGATGATGATTGCCAATGCCACCGGCTGTTCCTCTATCTATGGTGGCTCTGCACCTGCAACACCTTATACAGTGAATAAGAATGGCCACGGTCCAGCATGGGCCAACTCGCTGTTCGAAGATAATGCTGAATATGGTTTTGGGATGGCAACGGGTGTCAATAAGTTGCGTCAGAGAATTGCCCGGCTGATGGAGGCAGGCCTTGAATCAGAGTTGTCTGATAAAACCAAGGATGCATTCCGTGCCTGGCTGGCAGCAGTACATGATGGAAACAAATCCAAAGAAGCCTCAGCCGATGTGATTGCATGTATTGAGAAAGAGAACCATCCCATTGCCAGGGAGATTATGAATCTGAAACAATACCTGGTGAAGAAGTCGGTATGGTCATTTGGTGGGGATGGTTGGGCTTATGATATCGGATATGGCGGTTTGGATCATGTTATTGCCAGTGGTGAAGATATCAACCTGTTGGTCATGGATACCGAGGTATATTCAAATACTGGCGGACAGGCCTCCAAATCTACTCCGGTAGGTGCTATTGCAAAATTTGCCGCCTCAGGAAAAAAGGTAAGGAAAAAGGATCTTGGCTTGATGGCAATTACTTACGGGTATGTATATGTTGCACAGGTAGGAATGGGTGCTAACCAGAATCAGTTCCTGAAGGCCGTTCGTGAAGCTGAAGCTTATCCGGGACCATCAGTGATCATTGCCTATTCTCCATGCATCAACCATGGCTTGCGTAATGGGATGGGTGCTACCCAACAGCAAACAAAAGACGCCGTTGAAGCTGGGTATTGGCAACTCTATCGTTACAACCCTCTACTGGAGAAAGAAGGGAAGAATCCCTTCCAACTCGACAGCAAAGAACCTGATTGGAACAAATTCCAGGATTTCCTGGCTTCAGAAGTACGCTATAGCTCACTGAAGAAAGCGTTTCCCAAGTCTGCCGAAGAGCTGTTCAAAGCCGCAGAAGAGAATGCAAAATGGAGGTACAACACCTATAAGCGTTTTGCCAATATGGAATACTCCGTTTGATCTGTGATGGCTTTTCAACCATGATGTTACAGCTGGTTTATTAACAGCAAGATTTATTAGTACGCTATATTCTTATTTTTGGCGGGAAAACATAAGGTTTACACTTTATGCTTTCCCGCCTTGTTCTTTAATACTGTTCTCCTGAAAAGTGTTTCTCATAGGTTTTTGTATATTTGTTATCAAGGAATTGGTTTTATGGTTGAATTGGTGAGTTAATTTACAGGATTATGACAGATGTCAGACTTTTTTCTTTGGTGTTCTATTTACTATTCATGCACCTGAATTGCAAAGGCGCAGATAATAATCTGGTTACACACTTACAATCGAAAGCAATTATATTTGATAAAATTTCAGATATAGATCATGTTATAGGAATAGCGGCTGATAAACGATTGGTGTTAATGGGTGAAGCCAGTCATGGCACACATGAATATTATGTCTGGCGTGATAGTATCAGCAGGGAATTAATTTCCCGGCATGGTTTTCAGTTTATTGCTGTTGAAGGAGATTGGGCCAGTTTATACGAGTTAAACAGGTATGTTAAAAATATGCCTGGAGCAGCACAAAATGCCGGAGAAGTGCTAAAAGGTCTTGACCGCTGGCCGCAATGGATGTGGGGCAATGAAGAGGTAATGGCGCTTGCCGAATGGCTCAGAGACTATAATGATGGCCGGCCTGAGTCATTAAAAGTAGGTTTTTACGGCATGGATGTGTATGATGAGTGGAGGTCAAAAGATGCGTTATTGTCGATATTGCAACATAGTGCTCCTGACCTGTATATACAGGCCCGGGAGCATCTTGAATGCTTTTCTTTATTTGAACGTGATAGCTGGCTGTATGCAAGGTCTGTGGCAAGTGGTGTGTCAGATTGTTCTGAACGAATGGCAGAATTGGTAGCGTTGATTGAGGAGGAACGATCAGCTTTGGATGGCTTATCCGATTATGAATATGTGAACCTTCTTCAGAATGCAATGGTATTCAAAAATGCAGAGAAGTTTTATCGTAAAACCACAACCCGCAGGGATGCTTCTTCCTGGAATAGCAGGGCAACACATATGCATAAGACTGTTGGCAGGTTGCTCGATTTATATGGTGAAGAAGCGCAAGGCATAGTTTGGGCTCACAATACACATATAGGAGATGCCCGGTATACGGATATGGCTGGTTTAAACCAGGTAAATATCGGACAACTAAGCCGGGAACAGCATGGGGAGGAAAACATTTTTCTTATTGGCTTCGGAACTTTCCGGGGAACAGTTCAGGCAGGATCATCATGGGGGAGCAGACGTCAGAAGATGCGTATCCCCAGGGCGATATCCGGCAGTTTCGAAAAGATGTGTTATAACACGGGGCTTGATCAATTCCTGTTACATTTTGATGATGATGACAGAAACCATCCGGAATTTACCAAGGCAATAGGTAATCGCGCCATAGGCGTTGTTTACAATCCTCAAAATGACTTCAGACAATTTGTCCGGACTGTGGTGCCATACCGGTATGATGCATTTATGTATTTCGAGGAAACCAATGCTTTACGGCCTCTGCATTAAAGCAAAATAGCACCAAGAACCCCACGCTTTAGCATCTCTGCATTAAAGCTTTCCAACACCATGTCTTTATTTTCTTACTGCGCTCAAGGGTTGCGCAAAGGTATTTACATCATTGCCGGTGATTACCTTATCACATAATATGGCAAGACGCTCAATGACATTGCGAAGTTCTCTGATATTACCTGTCCAGTGTATGGCTTTTAAAGCTTCCAGGGCATCTTCAGTAAATGACTTTGGAGGCATACCTTGCTCTGTAATCAGTTGCTGAAGGAAATGTTCTGCCAGCAATGGAATGTCTTCCTTGCGTTGATTCAGTGATGGAACATGTATCAGTATGACACTTAGACGGTGGTACAGGTCTTCGCGGAAGTTACCCGCCTCGATTTCTTTTTTAATGTCTTTATTTGTTGCTGCAAGCACCCGGACATCCACAGGTATTTCTTTTTCACCTCCAACACGGGTGATCTTATTTTCTTGCAAAGTTCTTAGCACTTTGGCTTGTGCAGCCAGACTCATATCTCCAATCTCATCCAGGAAAATGGTACCACCAGATGCCAGTTCAAAGTTGCCTCTTTTCTGCTTTACTGCGGAGGTAAATGAGCCTTTTTCATGACCAAATAGTTCGCTCTCAATTAATTCGGATGGTATTGCTGCACAATTTACTTCGATAAAAGGGCCCTTTGCACGGTTGCTAAGCTCATGCAGCCATCTGGCTACCAGTTCTTTCCCTGTTCCATTTTTTCCGGTGATAAATACGCGTGCGTCTGTAGATGCAACACGATGGATCATTTCCCTGATATGCTCAAGTGCCTCAGATTGGCCGATCATCTCATAAGATTTGCTGATCTTGCGTCTTAATACCTTGGTTTCGCTTATCAGCTTAGTCTTGTCAGTTGCATTCCGGATGGTGATCAGCAAACGGTTTAGATCAAGAGGCTTGGCAATAAAGTCATAAGCACCCTTCTTGATAGCCTCAACAGCTGTTTCAATGGTACCATGCCCCGAGATCATTACAACGGTTGCATCCGGATCCAGCTCATGGATTTTTTCCAGCACCTCAATACCATCCATCCGGGGCATTTTTATATCACACAATACGACATCGAAGTTCGTTTTTTCCAGTTTTTCCAGGCCTTCAATGCCATCCTCAGCAATCTCTACCTCAAACTTTTCAAACTCCAATATTTCCTTGAGGGTATTGCGAATGCTTCTTTCGTCATCAATAACCAATATTTTTGCCATATTTTCATACGTTTATTATTTGTCGAAGGTCAAAAGTCGAAGGTCAAAAGTCGAAGGTCAAAAGTCGAATAAATCTAAAGGACAGGTCCAGCCCTGTCCCTACTACTTGTATCTGATCCATTTCCACAGTTCAGCGTAGGTTACTTTCTTTCCGTACATCAGGATGCCTGTACGGTATATCTTTGATGCTATCCAGGTAGCGAACAGGAATCCAATAACTAGTAATGTTGCTGAAAGTGCCAGGTCTGTATAAGGAACGCCAAAAGGTAATCGCACCATCATAATGACTGGCGATGTAAGCGGTATGATAGATAACCAAAAAGCCGCATTGCCTGAAGGATTGTTCATGACCATTTGTGCCATGATCAGTGAGAACAACAGGGGTATTGTGATGGGCAGCATGAACTGTTGTGTATCGGCTTCATTATCAACAGCTGCGCCAATGGCAGCAAAAAAAGCTCCATATAGCAGGTATCCGCCCAAAAAGAAGAATATAAACGAACCAATCATAACAGGGAAATTTATTGCAGCCAGGCCTGCAAGCAACTCTCCTGCGGTGGTGTTTGACTGCTGTATGCTTTCCATTTGGTTTTGGAGTTCTTGTGGATTAAGCATTTGAGCACTATTAACGTACACCTGTTCGTCTGGTGAAAATTTGAACAGCTCAGGTACAGACACCCTGACCAATCCTATGATAGAAAACGTGAGGATGATCCATATCAGAAATTGGGTTAGCCCTACCAGCCCGACACCCGTGATTTTTCCAAACATTAACTGGAAGGGTTTGACAGATGATACGATGATCTCTACAATACGGCTGGTCTTTTCTTCCATGACCCCGCGAAGTACCTGGGATCCGAACAGGAAGATAAAGATATAGATCAGTAACCCTGATACGATACCTAAACCCATGCTCACCTCCGGATAATCTGTTTGTTCAAGCCCATCTTTTCTGATCCTGATTGCATGTATGTTCAATGGTGTTTCTATGGTGCGCAGCACCTCCTCATCAATTCCTGCAGCAGCCAGTTTCAGGCTCTCGAATTCCTGTTTTATCACATTCTCGACCAACATTTTTGCATTCAGGTTAGTGGCTTTCTCGGAAAACAGTCGTAGGCTGGATGGTGCCTGGAAGGCGATCTCCGGGATGTGCAATACCGCATCAAATTTTCCGTCACGCATAAGCGATAAGACCTGATCTACATTGGTTTGCAGATGAATAAAAACGATGTTGCTTTGATCTGTAAAGCTTTCATAAAACAGACTGGTATCATCGACGATGGCTATCTCGTAATCCCGCTCGGATATCTGTGAAATCACAACCGGGGCTATCATTAATGCAGCCATTAAAATTGGACCCAAAATGGTCATTACAATAAATGACTTTTTTCTTACCCGGCTAAGGTATTCCCGTTTTATGATGGTGGTTATTTTGCTCATAGTCGGCTAGTCCTCGGCTGATTCTTCCTGTTTGAACGGGAAGTGCCCTGTTACGTTTTTAATAAAAATATCATTCATGCTGGGTATAAGCTCATGAAAAGAGACTATTTGTGCACCGGTCATGATTTGTTTAAGCAACTCATTGGCGCTTAAATGCGCGCGTACTTTTATGCGGGCGCTGAGTATGCCATTTTTTTTGGTGCTGCCAATTAGTTCAAAACGATTGTCAAGCATATCTTCCAGTGGAGATACCATGTTTTCCAGTTCTATCTGGAATAGTTGTCCGGAGTATTCTTTGCGGATAGTCCTGACATTGCCGTCAAGAATCTTCCTGCTTTTATTGATCAATGCAATGTGGTCACAAAGCTCTTCAACAGAGCCCATATTATGAGTTGAGAATATTATGGTAGCCCCATTTTTTCTAAGGTTCAGTATTTCATGCTTCAAAAGGTTTACATTAATGGGGTCAAATCCGCTGAATGGCTCATCAAAAATAAGTAGTCTGGGTTTATGAAGTACCGTGATGATGAACTGTACCTTTTGTTGCATTCCTTTCGACAGTTCTTCCACTTTTTTATTCCACCAGGGCATCAGGTCAAATTTTTCAAACCAGCTTTGTAATTCTTTTTTTGCCTGGGAGGCTTTTAACCCTTTCAGCTGAGCAAGGTATACAGCTTGCTCGCCAACCTTCATCTTTTTATACAGGCCGCGCTCCTCGGGTAAGTAACCGATCTTATGTACATCCTCTGGTTTTAGGGTTCTGCCGTTTAGCAGCAGGTTTCCGGTATCGGGAGCAATAATCTGATTGATGATCCGGATAAGCGTCGTTTTACCTGCTCCATTCGGACCCAGCAGTCCGAATATGCTCTGCTCAGGTACGGCAATGCTAACACTATCGAGTGCGCAATGTTGGTTATAATGTTTTGTTACGTGTTCTGCCCGGAACAGGTATTCCATATACTGGTCTTTAGGTTAGTTAAACACATCTTTCATCCGCTCGAAGAAGCTCTTATCGCTTTTCCCGGGATTTGGTTTAAAATTTTCTGATTGATCGAGCTGTTCAAGAACCTCCTTCTCTTCTTTGGAAAATTGCTGTGGTGTCCAGATGTTGATATTTACAAGTAAATCGCCACGGCCATAAGCATTCACTGAGGGCAGGCCTTTCCCTTTAAGCCTAAGTACCTTGCCTCCCTGTGTTCCTGGTTCGATCTTAATACGGGCTTTGCCTTCCAGTGTAGGCACTTCGATGCTTGTGCCCATCACTGCCTGAGGAAAACTGATATAATGATCGTGAAGCAGGTTGTTGCCATCGCGTATAAGTTTGGGATGGGGGGTTTCTTCTACAAGGACGATCAGGTCGCCGGAGATACCTCCTCGGGGAGCGGCATTGCCTTTCCCGCTAAGAGAAAGTTGCATGCCTTCAGAAACACCAGGAGGTATGCTGATGTTGATGACCTCTTCTTGTTTTACAATGCCATTCCCATAGCAGGCAGTACATTTATCGGTAATCACCTTTCCTTCCCCACTGCATTGTGGGCAAGTGCTGGTGGTTTGCATCTGGCCAAGAAAGGTATTTGTAACGCGGGTAACTCTGCCCATACCGTTACATGTATGACAGGTGTTGAATGCACTGCCATCTTTTGCACCGGTACCTTTGCATGTATTGCAGGCCGTGTATTTGTTTACTTTTATTTTCTTTTCAGCACCAAGCAGAATTTCTTCCAGGGAGAGCCGGACTTTTATTCGCAGGTTGCTGCCTTTGTTCACCCTTCTTCCGGTTCTTCCACCCCCAAAGCCACCTCCAAAGCCACCTCCGAAGCCACCAAAGATATCTCCGAACTGGCTGAAGATGTCTTCCATTGACATGCCTCCTCCAAAACCTCCTCCTCCGCCGAAGTTGTTGCCCATACCGGCATGGCCATAATGGTCATATCGTGCCTTTTTTTCCGGATTGCTTAATACTTCATAGGCCTCAGCCGCTTCTTTGAACCTGGCTTCTGCTTCGGCATCTCCCTGATTCTTATCGGGGTGGTACTTTAAGGCTTTTTGGCGGTAAGCTTTCTTTATTTGCTCGGGAGTAGCATCTTTAGCGACTCCTAAAACTTCATAATAATCTCTTTTAGACATTGAACCAAACGATTTTTTAATTGGCTACGATCACCTTGGCAAAACGAATTACTTTGCCATTGAGTGTATAACCTTTTTGTGTTGCTTCCAGAACTTTTCCTTTTTGTTCAGCTTCACTGGCCGGAGTATGTGTAACGGCTTCATGCAGGTCGGTATTAAAATCTTCTCCTACAGCAGGAATCTCTTCGACACCTTTTTGTCTTAGAATAGATTTGAATTTATTGAGAATCAGCACGAGTCCTTCAAATACAGGGTCGGGCTCCGGCTTTGAACTACCCAGGCTGCATGCCCTCTCCATATCATCCAATACCGGAAGCATGGCAATGATGATATCGGCGGTTGCCATTTTGGATAATTCTATACGCTCTTTTGCTGTCCTTTTTCTGTAATTGTCAAACTCTGAGAACAGGCGCAAAAACTTCTCATTTGATTCTGCCAGTTTGCCTTCCAATGCTGTAATTTTATTTTGACACTCCTGTATCTGACACTCCTGTAGTTGGTCTGAACTTTCTTCAGCAACTTCGGGCTGCTCCACTTCAACAGTCTTTTGTTTATCTGTCGTATCTTGTTTTTCTTTATCTTTTTTCTTCATATGTTTATTTTTTTTCCTTTGACCTAAGACCTTCGACTTTTGACCCCCCAAAAAAAACAATCATGCTTATGTATGTCAGAACTTTTGTCCCCGAACAATCGGGATCTTCGACATGGGAGTTTCATTTCTCTTTATAATACCTTATTATTTGCCAGAATCATTTATATCAAAGACTCTGCCATGAAAAAAATAAAGTCATTTTGTCAGTTTGGGATCAGATTCGTCGGATGTTGGCACCAATCTTATTTAGGCGGACATCAATATGTTGGTAGCCACGGTCAATTTGTTCTATATTATGGATGGTGCTTTTCCCCTCGGCGTTCATGGCGGCTATCAGCAACGCTACGCCAGCGCGAATATCTGGTGAGGTCATTTCGAGGGGTTTTAATGATTGCTTTCTTTCGAGCCCGATAACTGTTGCTCTATGGGGGTCGCAGAGGATGATCTTAGCCCCCATGTCGATCAATTTGTCGACGAAAAACAACCTGCTTTCAAACATTTTCTGGTGTAATAAAACACTGCCACGAGCTTGTGTTGCAACGACCAGTAATATACTCAGCAGGTCTGGAGTCAGTCCTGGCCAGGGGGCATCGCTGATGGTCAATATGCTACCATCTATAAAGTTTTCTACTTCGTAGATATCTTGCCCGGGAATGACAATGTCGTCATTTACATTAATCAATTTTATTCCAAGCTTCTTAAATACATCAGGGATCATTCCCAGTTGATCAAATTGGGTGTTCTTAATGGTGATTTCTGAACGTGTCATGGCCGCAAGGCCAATAAAGCTGCCAATTTCGATCATGTCAGGAAGCAGTCTGTGGCGGGTACCTTTCAGGCTTTTAACACCTTCAATAGTAAGGAGATTAGATCCGATACCTGAGATGGAAGCACCCATAGAGTTTAACATACGGCATAACTGCTGTATGTATGGTTCGCAGGCTGCATTATAAATGGTGGTTGTGCCTTCTGCCAATGTAGCTGCCATTACGACGTTTGCCGTTCCTGTAACGGAAGCTTCATCGAGTAGCATATAACAACCACGAAGCTTTTTGCCCTCTATGGAATAAAAATTGCTTTTGGTGTCATAGTGAAAACTGGCTCCCAGCTTCTCCAATCCCAGAAAATGTGTATCCAGTCGGCGCCTCCCTATTTTATCGCCCCCTGGTTTGGGGATAAAGGCCGTTCCAAATCTGGCCAACAGTGGGCCTACAATCATCACAGAACCCCTAAGCTGCGCAACGTTTTTTCTGAACGTTTCTGATTCAAAAAAAGATGGATCTATACCATCCGCTTTAAATGAGAAGGTGTCATCGTTCTTTTTCTGAACGGTAACGCCAAAAAGTGTCATTAATTCAATCAGCTTGTTTACATCTAAAATATCAGGTACATTCTCAATGACAACTTCCTCATCGGTTAGAAGACATGCGCAGATTACCTGAAGAGCTTCATTTTTGGCTCCTTGAGGAATAATCTCACCCCGAAGCTTATTGCCTCCGGTTATTTCAAATGATGCCATGCTGAACGAAATTTATGATTGCCCTTTTTTGTTTTTGTGGGAGTAGTTCTTCCCATTGCCAGACTTACCCTGGTATTTTTTCTTTTTGGTCTTGACGGGCGGTTCAGTGATACTTTGCAGTTTAATATCATCACTTAATTTTAGTCTTCCTCCTGACAATAAAGCCAGGTGACTGGCAATTTCCTCATCGGTAACAGTATCTCGGTTCCATGTCAGGTAAGACTTTTTAAGGTGATTCGCGATCAGTTTAATTAACACCGTCTTTTCCTCGCCTTCGTCCATCGCACATGCCTTCTCAATAATCCGTTCGATATGACGTCCGTAATGCTTGAAAGAGATGTTGTTTGATGAATAGGATAACCTGTCGGGTTTCCGGGCAAGGGATAGGGCGGATGGTGTTGGATAAGGCGAATCCACATCAAGTTTGAAGTCTGACATGATAAACAGGTGATCCCAGAGCTTGTGTTTAAAGTCGTTAACATCACGCAGGTGGGGGTTTAGCTGGCCCATTACATTGATGGTGGCTCTGGTAAGTTGATTGCGTTTATCGCGGTCTTCAATGGTCATGATATGTTCAATCATTTTCTGAATATTGCGACCATATTCAGAAATATTCATCTTTGAACGGGAAGTGTTATACTCCATAAAAAGCAGTTAATGTTGCTGTGTTTCCGGTTACATACCAGCAGGAAGCTGATACCGGTAAATTATATATTCAATTGTTTGAATTTTCAGGTCAATCTTTAGGGAAAAGGACAACCAGTAGAAGGTAATAATGCCACAAAGATACATTTATTATTGTATAGTAACAAATTTTATTTCAGTAGATGAACAACAAACTATCCTGCATGATTCATGCTTTTAATTCAAGTCAGATGCAAAGCGTCGGATGCCGCTGGCCAATACAGGTTAAATGGCCTATTGCTGGCTGATAACTTTAAGCCTGGCAAATTTCAGTAAAAGTTGCTTCTTCCCAAAGTTTTTAAATACTACAGTTGCCTTAGCATTCTGAGCGCCCCCTTCCAGGCCAACCACTGTTCCTGTTCCAAAGCGTTGATGCTGAACCATGGTGTTTATTTGCAGCATATCGGGAGTAAGTATTGAGAAATCTGTTTGACCAGCATCGGGTGTCAGGTTGTTTTTGGTTTGATGGGGTGGATGTTGATTAACTAGCTTTTGAGAAGTGATTTGCTCCGGTTTTTTTGTTGGCTGGTTGGCGTGGCCAAGCTTTTTAAACCTTGCCAGCCCATTGCCAAAGTCATCGATAGTCTTTGTTTGCACCTTTTTCATGCCGGGTCCGGCAAGAAAATTTGTGTGTTCAGGATCTAATTCATCGATAAACCTGCTTGGCTCACAAAAAGAGAAATTGCCATACTTGAATCTTGTTTCAGCATACGTTACTGTAGCCAGCTTCATGGCCCTGGTGAGCGCGACATAGAACAGCCTCCTTTCTTCTTCCAGTTCCTCTCTGCTTCCGATCGACATGATGGAGGGGAACAGGTTTTCTTCTGCACCGGTAATAAATACATATGGAAACTCCAGCCCTTTGGCAGCATGTATGGTCATGAGGGAGACTTTATTGCTGTCGTCGCTTGTATTGTTTTGTCTCTTTTCCTTCACATCGACATCGGTCAATAATGCAATATCCTGCATGAATTCATCAAGGGTACGCATAGAATGTTCTGTCTCTCCTTCCTCTTCAGGTCTTGCTGACACAAATTCTTTCAGGCCACTAAGCAGTTCTTCAATATTCTCGCGCCGGTTTATGCTCTCGGCAGACCCATCCTCAAAATAAAACCTCCTTATGCCAGTCAGATTCAGTACTTTTTCTCCAAGTTCAAAGGCATTGACTTTAAACAGCAGTGCCCCAAACCCTTTTATCAATGTGACAAACTGTTCTAACTTGCCTCTGGCGCCGGCATGGAGGCCGGCATTATAGTCTGTTGGATTGCATGCTACTTCCCAAAGCGATTTGCCGGTGTCATTGGCTACAGACAGCAATTTTGACACGGTTGTCTGACCCAGGCCTCTGGCAGGAAAGTTTATGACCCTTAAAAAAGCATCCTCATCCATAGGGTTAATAATAAGGCGGAAGTATGCCAATACATCTTTAACCTCTTTGCGCTGGTAAAATGAGATACCTCCAAAAATACGGTATGGGATGTTCATCCTGCGAAGGGCTTCTTCCAGTGCCCTGGACTGAGCATTGGTACGGTATAAAATGGCAAAGGACGAGTAGGGGAGCTGGTCATTTGCCTGGATACTGAATATCCTGGATGTGAGCCATGACGCCTCATCTCCTTCGTTGGCTGTTTTTACCACATGCACCTTTTCACCTGCTTCGTTACTGGTCCATACTTTCTTGAATATCTGGTCTTTGTTGTTGGCGATAATACCATTGGCTGCATTTACAATATGTTGTGTAGACCGGTAATTCTGTTCGAGTTTAAAGAGTTTATATTCGGGATAGTCTTTTTTAAAGTTCAAAATGTTCTGAATGTTGGCACCCCTGAAAGCATATATGCTTTGCGCATCGTCGCCAACAACACAGATATTCTCATTGTTGGCAGCGAGTTTCTTTACAATCAGGTATTGAGAATAATTGGTATCCTGGTATTCATCGACCAGGATGTAGGAAAATCTTTGCTGATATTTATATAGTACTTCAGGGAAGTCACGAAGCAACACATTGGTGTTGAACAGCAGGTCATCAAAGTCCATGGCTGATGCCTTACGAAGCCGCTGTTGGTATATGCTGTATAACAAGCCTAACTTCGGTTTCCTTGATTGAATATCCTGCGTTTGAATCTCAAAGTCCTCATTATATGCTTCAACTGATATAAGGTTGTTTTTCGCGTGGGAAATTCTGCTTAACACATAGGCCGGGCTATAGGTTTTGTCATCAAGTTGTTGCTCCTTTATAATATTTCTTATCAGCCGTTTGGTATCGTCAGTATCATAAATGGTAAAATTGGATGGATAATCAATTTTTGGGGCTTCAGCGCGTAGCAACCTGGCGAATATACTATGAAAGGTACCCATCCAAAGGCTTTTTGCTTTGGATGGATCAATAAGAGAAGCTACACGTTCACGCATTTCTCTTGACGCCTTGTTGGTAAAAGTTAATGCCAGTATATTATATGGTGCAATGCCGATACTGAGAAGGTAAGCTACACGGTAAGTAAGTACCCTGGTTTTTCCGCTTCCAGCCCCGGCAATGACCATTACAGGTCCATCGGTGGTGGTTACAGCTTGTTGTTGGGGTTTATTAAGGTCTTTTAATATGTCTGTCATTATGGATTACTCCCAATGGTTAAATACACTATATATAATATTGTTGAATTGTTGAGGTGTTGAATTGTTGAGGTGTTGAGGTGTTGAATTGTTGTAGGGACAGGACTGGGCCTGTCCGGTTGCATTGTATTGTTGTTTGTGGATGTTGGATATGGTAGTTAATAATGATTGCAGCGTGCCATGTTTACAATTTGGCAAAGATAGGTAATTTGAGTGAGGCTGTATAAAATCAGGTCAGAGTTTTTTGGCAATTTTGAATTGCAGATTGAAAAATCTTTTCTATCTTTGTGCCCCTCAAAAGAGGGTATTAATCTTTCTGAAAAACAGGGATATTTGATATTTATGTTTGTTTTTTGAACAACACTTTTTTTAAAATCAGGCATAAAATCAGACTAAGATCAATTTTTTGAACAACCGTTATTGGTTTTCAAAAAATAACTCTTACCTTTGCACTCCCAAAAACAGACAGGGATATCAAATAAACGAGTAAAACGCTAATAATACAAACATTTAGATTACAACATGCCAACAATACAACAATTGGTTCGTAAAGGACGGGAAAAGGTGACCTACAAGAGCAAGTCGCCAGCTTTGGATTCATGTCCCCAACGTCGTGGGGTTTGTGTGAGGGTATACACAACCACGCCAAAGAAGCCAAATTCGGCCATGCGGAAGGTTGCCAGGGTGCGTCTTACAAATGGTAAGGAGGTAAATGCCTATATACCAGGAGAAGGTCATAACCTACAGGAGCACTCTATCGTTTTGATTCGTGGTGGCAGGGTGAAAGATCTCCCTGGCGTCAGGTATCACATCATTCGAGGTGCATTAGACACCAGTGGTGTAGATGGCCGCAACCAGAGAAGGTCAAAATACGGAACCAAGCGTCCGAAAGCCAAGAAGTAAGTATTTGTAAAGGAAGATAACGCAACATTATTTTTTCTACAACATGAGAAAATCAAAACCCAAGAAGAGAATATTGTTACCTGACCCAAGGTTTAATGACACCCTGGTTACCCGTTTTGTAAATAACCTGATGTTAAGGGGTAAGAAGAATCTGGCATACAATATATTTTACGATGCCATTGATATTGTAGCTGCCAAGACCAAAGAAGATGGTTTGGAAGTTTTCAAGAAAGCCCTTGCCAACGTAACACCTGCTGTTGAGGTACGTAGCCGTCGTATTGGTGGTGCAACATTTCAAATCCCATCGGAGATTCGCCCTGACAGGAAAATGTCGATTGGCATAAAGCATCTTATTCAGTTTTCGCGCAAGCGTAATGAGAAGGGGATGGCTGCGAAACTTGCATCTGAAATCGTTGCTGCCAGCAAGGAAGAAGGTGGTGCTTATAAAAGGAAAGAGGATACGCATCGTATGGCTGATGCCAATAAGGCATTCTCTCATTTTAGGTTTTAATCATAAATTACTGAACCCATATTATCAAATGAGCCGGGATTTACAATATACCAGAAACATAGGCATTATGGCGCATATCGATGCTGGTAAGACTACCACCACCGAGCGCATATTGTTCTACACAGGTGTAAATCATCGGCTTGGTGAGGTGCATGATGGTGCTGCCACTATGGATTGGATGGTACAGGAGCAGGAACGTGGAATCACCATCACTTCTGCTGCTACAACCACGTTCTGGAAGTATAGAGACCATCAATATAAAGTGAATATTATAGACACACCCGGTCACGTCGACTTTACCGTTGAGGTAGAGCGCAGTTTACGGGTTCTGGATGGGGCAATCGCCCTGTTTTGCTCTGTTGGTGGTGTTGAACCACAGTCGGAGACAGTGTGGCGCCAGGCAGACAAGTATAAGGTTCCCAGGATCAGTTTTATTAATAAAATGGATCGTGCCGGAGCCGACTTTTTTGGAGTTGTTGAAAAGATTAAAGAGCGGTTGGGTATGTCTGCCATTCCACTTCAGATACCGATTGGAGCTGAAGAGAATTTCAGGGGCGTTGTGGATTTGATCACCAACAAGGCTTTTGAGTGGGAAGAACAATCGCTCGGAATGGTTTTTGTCGAAATACCTATTCCTGATGATATGGCAGATACGGTACATGAGTTTCGTATGAAGCTCATCGAAGGATGTGCTGAAGAGAGTGAGGAGCTTCTTGAGAAATTTATGGATGACCCTGACTCTATTTCTGAGGATGAAATGATCGCCATTATCAGAAAGGCAACTTTAGATTTGAAGATAACCCCTGTATTATGTGGTTCTTCGTTCAAGAATAAAGGAGTACAGCATTTGCTTGATTCAGTGATCAAGTTTCTACCGTCGCCGGTTGATATTGAGGCAATCACTGGAATCAACCCTAAGACCGAAAAAGAAGAGGTGAGAAAGGCTGATGTAAGCGAACCATTCGCAGCATTGGCCTTTAAAATTGCTACGGATCCATATATGGGAAGGCTTTGTTTTTTCAGGGTCTATAGTGGGAGTCTGGAGTCTGGTTCGTATATATGGAATGCTACGGGTAAAACGAAAGAGAGAATCAGCCGGATATTGCAGATGCATGCCAACAAGCAAAATCCTATAGATCGTATTCAAGCCGGAGATATTGGTGCAGCTGTCGGATTCAAAAATATTCGTACAGGCGATACCTTATGTGATGAAAAGCGTCAGATCGTGCTGGAGTCGATAACCTTCCCCGAACCTGTGATCAGTGTTGCCGTAGAACCCAAAACGCAGGCCGACATAGACAAGTTGAACATGGCTCTGACCAAACTTGCGGAGGAGGATCCGACCTTTGGTGTCAAAACCGATGTTGATAGTGGCCAGACCGTGATCAGTGGTATGGGTGAGCTGCATCTGGAGATATTAACCGACAGGCTGAAACGTGAATTCAAGGTTGAATGCAACCAGGGTGCACCGCAGGTAGCTTATAAGGAGGCAGTAACGACAACTGTAAAGCACAGGGAAGTATATAAAAAACAAACCGGAGGTAGAGGTAAGTTTGCTGATATTCAGTTTGAACTTGGTCCTGCCGATGAAGGAGTTACCGGATTGCAGTTTATCGATGAGGTTAAAGGGGGTAATATTCCGAGAGAATACATCCCATCGGTAGAAAAGGGGTTTCGAATGGCGATGCAGAATGGTGTATTGGCTGGTTATCCTGTCAATAGCTTAAAGGTGAGGTTGATGGATGGTTCTTTTCATCCTGTTGATTCAGACTCATTATCATTTGAGTTGTCTGCCAAGATAGCTTTCAAAACAGCATGTAAGAAGGCTCATTCGGTTTTGCTCGAACCTGTGATGAAGTTGGAAGTCGTTACCCCCGAGGAATATGTGGGCGATGTGGTAGGTGACATCAATAGAAGAAGAGGTCATTTGGCCGGCATCACCTCCAAGGCCAATTTACAGCAGATAAATGCCCAGGTTCCTTTGTCCGAAATGTTTGGTTATGTGACGTCTTTGCGAACCTTAACAAGTGGCCGGGCTACCTCAACCATGGAGTTTTCTCATTACCAGGAAACACCCGCTAATATTGCAGATGAAGTTATTTTTAAATTATATGGTGTAAAAGCATAATCTTTAATTAAAAGCACTTATAACGTGAGTCAAAGAATCAGAATAAAACTGAAATCATACGATTACAACCTGGTAGATAAGTCTGCCGAAAAAATCGTAAAGACTGTAAAGTCGACAGGGGCTGTAGTAAACGGACCAATACCACTCCCTACCAATAAAAAAATATTTACAGTTCTTCGGTCAACATTTGTAAATAAAAAGTCGCGCGAACAGTTCCAGCTATGTTCATACAAGAGGTTGCTTGATATCTACTCTTCCTCTTCAAAAACAGTGGATGCGTTGATGAAGCTTGAACTTCCCAGCGGCGTTGAAGTTGAAATAAAGGTATAAAAAACAGGTTCGCAGTTTGCGTATCATAAAAAACATCCAAAGATGTCAGGATTAATTGGAAAAAAAGTAGGAATGACCAGCATATACGATGCCTCTGGGAAGAATATCCCATGCACGGTTATAGAAGCTGGGCCTTGTGTGATTACACAGGTACGGACTTTGGAGAATGATGGTTACGAGGCCATTCAGATGGCTTTTGATGAAAAGAAAGAGAAGCGCACATCCAAAGCACTGAAGGGTCATTTTGCCAAGGCAGGGACAACTCCTAAGAAATATGTGGCTGAATTTTCACGCTTCGAGAAAGGACACCGCAAAAAATTTGGTGACGTGTTAAAGGCTGATGTATTCATCGAGGGAGAGTTTATAGATGTAGTTGGGATCAGCAAAGGTAAAGGCTTTCAGGGCGTTGTAAAGCGTCATGGCTTTGCTGGAGTAGGGCAGGCAACACATGGTCAGCACAACCGCTTAAGGGCACCCGGCTCTTTGGGTGCTTCATCATGGCCTTCCAGGGTCTTTAAAGGCATGCGAATGGCAGGTCGTACCGGAGGTAACAGGGTGAAAATGATTAACCTACTGGTTATGAAGATTGACCCGGAAAAAAATTTAGTTGTTGTTAAAGGTTCTGTACCAGGACCTAATGGATCATATTTAATTCTAGAGAGATGGAGTTAACAGTGTACAAGAATGATGGAAGCAAAACATCAAAAACGGTTACGTTAAATCAGGATGTATTTGCCATAGAGCCTAATGACCACGCCATCTACCTGGATGTGAAGCATTATATGGCCAATCAGCGTCAAGGCACGCATAAAGTAAAATCCAGAAACGAGATCAAGGGAAGTACCCGTAAGCTGCGTAGACAGAAAGGTACTGGATTTGCCCGTATTGGTGATATTAAATCCCCCATACTGCGTGGCGGTGGAAAAGCCTTTGGCCCAAAGCCGAGGGATTATTCCTTCAAGTTGAATAAAAAAGTAAAACGTCTGGCAAGGAGATCAGCCTTGTCATACAAGGTGTTGTCTGAGAATTTACTCGTACTGGAAGACTTCTCATTTGATGAACCCAGGACCAAACAGTATCTGCAGTTCCTTAAAAGCTTCGACCTGGACAACAAGAAATCACTATTGGTAGTTCCTGAACTGGATAAAACCCTTGTCCTATCATCAAGAAACATTCCTAAAGCTCGTATTATTGTAGCCTCAGATCTGAATACTTATATGATTCTGAATGCTGATCGCTTATTGATACTGGAAAGTTCATTGAAAAAAGTTGAAGAAACTTTGTTAAGCTAAAACACAAACATAACATAACATGGAAGTATTAATAAAGCCTCTGATTACAGAAAAAATGTCGGCAGTTACGGAGAAGTATCCGAATCGCTATGGCTTTGTTGTGGACAAGCGTGCCACCAAGGGTCAGATAAAAAAGGCGGTGGAAGACATGTATGATGTCTCTGTAGCTACTGTAAATACGATGATATACCTTGGAAAACAAAAGAGTCGCTATACCAGAACTGGTTTTCAGACCGGACGTAAAAGCAGCTTTAAGAAGGCTATTGTTACGCTTAATGAAGGTCAAAGTATTGATTTTTACAGTAACATATAATAGTTAAAGGTCGAAAGTCAAAAGTCGAAGGTCAAACGATGCGTGTTTAATGTTGCATAACTTGGATCATGAAAATATTGTCCATGTTAGCACAAAATGAAGTAATATAATACAGAAGTTATACAAGAATAAAAATGGCTTTAAAGAAATTCAAACCCACAACCCCTGGTCAGCGCAATAAGATTATAAGCGCTTTTGATGATATAACTACCTCGAGACCTGAAAAGAGTTTGGTGGTTGGGATACATAAATCAGGTGGCAGGAATAACAGAGGCAAGATGACCATGCGTTATATGGGCGGTGGTCATAAAAAACGGTATCGTCTTATTGACTTCAAGCGTGATAAGGATGGTATTCCCGGTGTAGTAAGGAGTATTGAATATGATCCTAACCGCTCGGGTCGTATTGCATTGATTTTTTATGCAGACGGGGAAAAGCGTTATATACTTGCTCCAAATGGTTTAAAAGTGGGTCAGACCATTGTCTCCGGCCCCGGTGCCAGCCCTGATATCGGCAATACCCTGCTTTTGTCTGACATTCCATTGGGTAGTGTTATTCACAACATTGAGTTAAAGCCTGGTCAGGGTGGAAGGATGGCACGCAGTGCCGGAGCGTATGCACAATTAACCTCCAGAGATGGCAAGTATGCCTCTTTAAAGTTACCATCCGGTGAAATTCGTCAGGTTTTGGTTACCTGCCGGGCAACTATTGGCAGTACGTCAAATCCTGATCATATGCACGAAGTGTCTGGTAAGGCAGGACGAAGTCGGTGGCTGGGAAGAAGACCACGTACACGTCCTGTTGTTATGAACCCGGTTGATCATCCGATGGGTGGTGGAGAAGGTCGTGCGTCGGGCGGACATCCCAGAAGTCGTAAGGGATTACCGGCCAAGGGTTACAAAACCAGAAGCAAGAAAAAAGCATCGAACAGATTGATCGTAGAAAGAAGGAAGAAATAAGCTATTGTTAACAGGAAAAAATCACATTTATGAGCCGTTCGTTAAAAAAAGGACCATATATTAATTACAAGCTGGAAAGAAAAGTTCTTGCCATGGCCAGTAGCACTAAGAAGTCTGTTGTTAAGACCTGGTCGAGGGCCTCAATGATCTCTCCGGAATTCGTTGGGCAAACTATTGCTGTACACAATGGCAACAAGTTTATTCCCGTGTATATTACCGAGAATATGGTTGGTCACAAGCTTGGTGAATTTGCACCTACCCGTATCTTTCGCGGTCATGCAGGAAAAAAAGATAAAGCCAAAAAATAAAAGATTCTTTTACAATGGGATTAAGAAAACATTTAAGGGCCGAAAGGCTCAAAGAAGAGA
>SKYG01000122.1 GCA_007128045.1 Bacteroidales bacterium
AGTTCAAGGCTAATGGGGTTATTGTGTTCAATGGTACAATATAGCTGCTTCATACTTAAAACATTCTTGGCATAACTAATAAGAATATCCAGTGCTTCTGTAGCATAGCCTCTCTTTCGGAATTCTTTTCCAATAAGTAAACCAACAGCAGCTCTGCGGTGGTGTGGGTTGAAGTCGAACAAGTCGATAATACCTGCCACCTCCGTCTGATTGTTCTCAATAATCAGACGGAGTTGTTTGTCTTCATATATATTATTTTGAGCACTAATGATGTATTGTTCCAGATAAAATCGCGAGTAGGGTGTCAGACTACTTCCTGTACTCCAGTCTCCGGTTTGATTCTCCCACCGGTACAGAACTTCCAGATCCGTAGTTTCCAAAGGCCTTAAGTAAATATTTTTTCCGCGTAATATGTCCATGAAGTATTAGATATTAGCTTGCTGATACTACTATTTCTCCTTTGAATACAAATTCTGCAGGGCCTGTCAGCCAAATATCCTTAAAGGGAGTGTTTTCTTTTTCTGGTGGCGAGAACGATACTTTCAGGCTACCTCCAAGGGTTTTAATGTTATACATATTGCCCAGGTTCCTAATGTTCTTTGACCAGGCTGCAAGTGCTGAAGCGGTAACACCTGTTCCGCACGACAAGGTTTCATTCTCTACCCCTCGTTCGTAGGTTCGTACCAGCAGGGATTCATTATTTAGCACCTCTGCAAAGTTTACATTGATCCCATTTGTTTCAAAATCTTCAGAATTCCGTATTCTTCGGCCCTCTGTTGTTACGGCCACCTGTGTTACTTCCTCAGTAAAGATTACCAGGTGAGGTGAGCCGGTATTAACGATGAGGTGATCTTCATATGCATCGGGTGCTGGTGCATCATTAAGCTGGAGGCTGATAATTGTCTGATTGTTGTTCGATGCAATAATTCGTGCTTTGTGCGTTCCATCAATTGCCGAAAAAATGGTTTCCTGTCCAATGATTCCAAGCATTTTTGCAAAAGCCACAGCACATCTGCCACCATTTCCACACATACTTCCTTCCTTGCCATCAGCATTGAAGTACCTCATGTGAAAGTCATACTTTTCGGATGGATTCAATAAAATAAGCCCATCAGCACCTATACCTAAATGCCTGTTGCATAACAGGGCAATCTCTTCGGTATGTGTTTTTTCGTCAGGGAAATACGATGAGCGGGTATTGTCGATCACTATAAAATCATTACCGGTTCCTTGGTATTTATAAAAATTCAGGGTCATGGATGCATCGTTTTATTGATTAACCGGATGTCGTTTGCAGGAATAAGCGGATTAAAGTCTGCTGTTATTTCCAAAGGGAAGTATTCTTCAAAATATTTTAAATATAATTGATTATCAAAACTATGTAAACTTACAAAGTCAATCTGATCAAGTCCATAAACCACCAGGTGGTTCTTCGTCATTCGGTAAGCGGTGTAGTTCAGTGGAGATTCACGGAATTCTACATAGAATATCTTTCTGCCATTTTCTTTTGCCGGATTCTGTCTCATTAGCGAGTCTAAAATCTGCGACCCCCTGGAAAGGGGTTGATCAACAAAAATATCAGGCAGATAAAACTCTTTAATACCTATCATCTGATCTTTGATAAGTTTGATATCTTCTGCCATCGTGCTTGCTGAACGGCTTTCAGGATTGCTTTTATGGGATAGATTGATTGGTGATTCTGATTGAACTGGTGTTGAAATCGTGTTAGCAGGACTTGTTATTAATTGATTGGAGTAGTTTCCTGTCCTGTTTGAATACCAATATACAATACTGCCTCCCAAAAAAAAGCCTGTTAGCAAGCCAATTGCTACCAGGGTGAATCCGTAAGTCTCACTGCCTTTCTTCTTCATATCAGTTTTACGTGCCAATATGTACATCAAATGTACGAAAAACAAAGACAATTATTGTATGTCTGCCTAGGCAAATTTAGCTAGCCATACTGCCAGACAGAAGCATTTTTTCTTTTTTTTGTTTTTATTAGGACTTGTTATGTGTTGGCAGGCATATTTATTGCTTAATTTGAACGTTAGCTAATAGATGTGTCAATTAGCCAATAGATGTGTCAATCTGACTGTTATTTTAGAATGAATAGCGAACAAAGCATATACCAATAGTGTTAATCAATTAACCTGTATTACTAATAATGCGGGTAAGAAAAAGAAATCTTAAAGCCATGAAAAAGTTTTTAAGCTTATTAGTTGCTGCCATGTTAGGAGGCTTTATCAGCCTGTTTGTTTATGAACAGTATTTTTCACCAGACCACAAGGAACCAGGTTCGGCCACCAGCACCCGGTTTATGGATGAGCCCCCTGCAACCCTGGCCCGGTACATGACAAAATTGCCGACGACATTACCTGATTTTACGCTTGTTGCTGAGATGACAGTGAATGCTGTGGTGCATATACGTACTGAGTATGAACGTAAGAGTTCTGTGTATGATGATTTTTTTGGTGGGGATGCGTTCAGGGAATTCTTTTTCGGGCCCAGGCAACAGCCCCAGCAACGATCAATTGTTGCTACTGGTAGTGGTGTGATTATCAGCGACGACGGATATATTGTAACAAACAACCATGTCGTGGCTGAGGCAGATCTGATTGAGGTAACCCTGAATGATAACCGGATATACGAGGCGGTGATCATTGGACGGGATCCTACTACTGATCTGGCCCTTTTAAAAATTGAAGGGCAAGGATTGCCTTACCTTACATTTGGTGATTCTGATGCAGTGAGAGTAGGGGAATGGGTTCTGGCAGTAGGTAATCCGTTCAACCTGACCTCAACGGTTACCGCCGGTATTGTCAGTGCCAAGGGACGTAACATAAATATTTTAGGAGGGGGTACCGCAATTGAGGCTTTCATCCAGACCGATGCAGCCGTAAACCGTGGCAATAGTGGTGGGGCTCTTGTCAACACACAAGGGGATCTGATCGGCATCAATGCGGCAATTGCTTCAAGCACCGGTTCTTTTGCCGGGTATTCCTTTGCCATACCTGCCAGTATAGCTAAAAAAGTAATGGACGATTTGCTTGAGCATGGTGAGGTCCAGCGTGGATTACTGGGTATCTTTATAGGTGAAATTACCAGCCGTGATGCTCAGGAACTAGGTCTGGAAAGGCATCGCGGCGCTTATGTTTCCGGTGTTGATGAAAATGGGGCAGGTGCAAAGGCAGGAATAAAAGAAGGAGACCTGATCATTGCTGTTGACGGACAACAGGTCAGGAATCCATCGGAGTTGCTTGAGATACTTGGACGCAGACGTCCGGGTGATGGAGTGGCGATTACTTATTTCCGCAATGGAAAAGAGGCCGTTGCCAATGCGACGCTGCAAAATGTTTATGGTGAAACATCACTGGTTAGCCGGGAAGATATTACCATTCTGGATAATCTAGGCGCACGTTTTGAAGCTGTCAGTGACGCTGAAAAGAAGAGGCTTGGTATTGAAGGTGGTGTCAGGGTGGCAGGTGTAACCCGTGGTAAGCTGTTCGCTAGTGCCGGAATCCGCGACGGCTTTATCATCACACACATAGACAACCAGCCGGTGCTATCCCCCGATGAGCTTAACAGAAAGTTAAGAAGTAAAAAAGGTGGCGTCCTGTTTGAGGGTGTATATCCTAATGGACGCAGGGGATATTATGGCGTTGGGATAAAGTAAGTTCAACCGGTTGCAAATATCGAATTTTTTTCATACCTTTGGGGACTTTTTTGACACAATCACCCGCCATGTTTATTTTCTGAATATCAATATTTTATATAATTCTTAATTAGTTTTATGAGACAATTAAAGATTTCCAAATCCATTACCAACCGCGATACGGCGTCATTGGACAAGTACCTGCAGGAGATTGTAAAGGTGCCCCTTATTTCAGCAGAGGAGGAGGTGCAGCTTGCCCAGCGTATCAAGCAAGGTGATCAGGACGCTTTGGAAAAGCTTACGAAGGCAAACCTGCGTTTTGTCGTTTCCGTTGCCAAGCAATACCAAAATCAGGGCTTAAGCCTTCCTGACCTGATCAATGAAGGTAATTTGGGTTTGATAAAAGCTGCAAAGCGTTTTGACGAAACACGAGGTTTTAAGTTTATTTCTTATGCTGTCTGGTGGATCCGGCAATCCATTCTTCAGGCTTTGGCAGAGCAGTCAAGGATTGTAAGGCTGCCTTTGAACCAGGTAGGCTCCCTTAATAAAATCAAAAAGGAAGCATCCAGACTGGAACAGAAATTTGAGCGACCCCCTTCGGCCGAGGAACTTGCTGAAGCCCTCGATGTGCATGAAGACAAAATATCTGAGTCATTCAGGATATCTACACACCATGTTTCTGTTGATGCTCCGTTAATACAGGGCGAGGATGCCAGCCTGCTTGATGTATATGTTAACCAGGACTCGCCAAATGCCGATGGCAGCCTTATTCATGAGTCACTGGCCAGAGAGATACAGAGATCGCTGGCAACCCTCACAGAGAAAGAACGTGACGTTATTAACCTCTATTTCGGTATTGGTATGAACCACGGCCTTACCCTTGATGAAATCGGAGCCAAGTTTGATTTAACCAGAGAAAGGGTTCGGCAAATTAAAGAGAAAGCTATCAGAAGGCTGAAACATACGTCACGTAGTAAACTGCTGAAAGCCTATCTGGGGCAGTAACAGTCCTGGTGAATCAGACTCAAACATTCAGGCATCAATTTATCGATGCCTTTTTTTTTAGACCTGCTTGAATTGTTGTTGAGTTGTTGAATTGTTGAGTTGTTGAGTTGTCGAAAAGGTCAAAGGTCGAAGGTCAAAGGAATAAAAAGAGAAACAAAATAAAAAATAATAATAAACAGATGAAATCATTACGCTTATTGTTGTTGGGTTTCTTGTTGTTGGGTCTTGTTGCTCCGCATATATATGGCAGGGAGATAAAGATACATATTGCTGTCACCACAGATGTGCATGCGCGCTTGTTTCCGTATGATTTTATCCATGACAGGCCAATGCAAGCCTCGCTTGCCAATGTATTTTATCTGATTGAGTCTGCCCGGTTGCGACAAGGCAGCAACCTGATTCTGCTCGATAATGGTGATCTGCTTCAGGGGTCTCCCGCTGCCTATTATGCCAATTTTGTTCAGGAAAGTGACAAGAACCTGTTCAGCCGGGTGATGAACCTGATGAAATATGATGCGGCTACTATTGGGAATCATGACATAGAAGCGGGTCCGGATGTTTACAACAGGTTGAAGGATGAATTTAAATTCCCCTGGTTGGGTGCCAACGTGCTGGATAAAACAACCGGGAAACCTTATTTTGAGCCGTATACTGTTATCAGACGACAGGGTATCCGGATCGCTGTTTTGGGCCTTACTTCCCCCAGTGTACCTAATTGGCTCCCGCCAAAGCTTTGGGAAGGCCTGATGTTTCAGGATATGGTCGAAGCTGCTTCCTACTGGGTGAATTATATTCGCGAACATGAAGCGCCCGATGCCATCGTCGGATTGTTCCATTCAGGGATAGGTCCTTTACAACCCCCTGCAGATGCCCATCCGCTTGAGAATGCCTCAGGATACATAGCTAAAAATGTTCCAGGGTTCCAGGTGATCTTTACTGGCCATGACCACAGGGAACGTCTGCAATCTATTACCAATATAGATGGCGACGAGGTGTTGGTGATCGGTGGAGGTCATTTTGCCGAGAATATCGGGGTGGCTGAACTGACATTCAATAGGGTTGAAAGAAGGGTTTATGCGTTCCGGGGTGCGATTGGTGAGCTGGTTTCTACCAGAAATATTGCTCCCTCCCAAACTTTCTTCCGGACTTTTGAGAAGGATGTATCTGAGATACTGATCTTCTCCAAGGAAGTAGTTACCTGGTTAAATAATGATCTCAACACCATGGATGCTCTGTTTGGGAGTGCGGCCTTTACGGATCTCGTTCATCAGGTTCAGTTACAGAGTACCGGTGCAGATATTTCTTTTACAGCACCTTTGGTGGTTGGTGAAACAATTAATGCTGGTCAGCTGCAAAGAAGGGACTTTTTCCGCATGTATGAGTATGAGAACTATTTGTATACCATGTCATTAACAGGACAGGAGGTCGTTGACTTTCTGGAGTACTCATATGGTTTGTGGCTTAATGAGATGCAGGATGATTCAGACCATTTGCTGCGTTTCAGATTAAACAACGATGGCACCGTAGCCTCTGCCCGACATCCACGGCATATGTTAAGCAACCCATTCTATAATTTTGATTCTGCCGCTGGTATCAGGTATCAGGTTGATGTAAGTAAACCAGTCGGCTCACGGGTTCATATTCTTGGCATGGAGAATGGTGATCCCTTCCACGCAGAGCGTACCTATCGTGTGGCTATAAACTCCTACCGGGGCAGCGGTGGTGGAGGTCATCTGACACATGGTGCCATGATACCTCATGAAGAGCTGCAAAGCCGGATAATCGCTACTTCCGAAAACGATATACGGTCTGTTATGATAGAGTATTTCAGCGATAAAGAAAGCATTACGCCTGAACCCAGGAATAATTGGCAGGTGATTCCTGAATCATGGAAAGACAAGGGAATGGCAAAAGATATGGAACTGCTGATGCAGTGATCATATCCCAAAACAGGCTAAACGATTCTGGAATGTTCCAACATCGCTTTGTTGATCTTTTTGGCTATTGATGGGCCTTCGTATATAAATCCTGTATATACCTGAACAAGTGTTGCTCCTGCCTGGAGCTTCTCCAGTGCATCGTCGGCTGTGAATATTCCACCAACAGCTACGATCGGAATCTTTCCTCCCGATTTATGATGCAGGTAGGCAATGGTTTTCGTCGATTGATCCCGCAAGGGTCTCCCACTTAGACCCCCATTTCCAATAGCTTCAATAACTGCCTTGTTTGTTGCCAGTTCTTTACGTTGGATGGTTGTGTTGGTGGCAATGATGCCATCGAGTTTTGTGTCTGATACCACTTCAATAACGTCATCCAGTTGTCTTTCGTTCAGATCAGGTGCAATCTTTAACAGAACAGGTTTTTGTACCGGTTGGTTTCGGTTGATCTTCTGAATGGCTTGTAGTAATGATACCAGGTCGTCTTTGTTTTGTAGTTTTGAAAGCCCTGTTATATTCGGACAGCTTACATTTACAACGAAGTAGTCTACGTAATTAAATAAGTCTTTAAAACAGATGCAGTAATCGTCTGTAACCCGATCATTGTGTGTCAGGGTATTTTTGCCAATATTTCCTCCAATTATGACGCGGGCTTTTGATTTTTTCAGTTTTTCAACCATATCTTTTACCCCATGGTTGTTGAATCCCATTCGGTTTATCAGTGCTTTATCTGCCGGAAGCCTGAATAGGCGGGGTTTGGGGTTGCCCGGCTGGGCCATAGGGGTTACTGTTCCGATCTCTACGAAACCGAATCCGAAATTTGCCAGATGGTTATATAAAGTGGCCTCTTTATCAAATCCTGCTGCGACACCTACCGGATTGGGGAACTTGATGCCAAACACTTCTCTTTCCAGGCCCTGATGTTTGATCCTGTAACAATGCCTGACCAGCCAGGCCATTCCGGGAATCAGGAATGTAATTCGTAGCATGGCAGCCACCCATTTATGAACCAATTCTGGAGGGAACATAAACAGTACCGGTCTGATCAGCGCTTTATACATTATTTTTTTTGATGTGTTTTTCGCTTTGGCGTAATAACTTTTGCTGGTGCCTTACCTGCCTGAGGTGGCTTGATATTGCTGGCAGGCGGAATCTTTTTTGCTGTCTTTTCCTGTTTTTCTTCGCCTTCGCCTGGCTGTTGCTCTTCTTCACCAATATCGGCTGGCTTGCTGATCATATTCTTCTCAATAAGGATATTATACCAGTTGATGATCTTTTTCATATCAGAGATATATACCCTGTCTTTATCGTACTCAGGTACAACACTTTCGAAGTAAGCTTTAAGCTCTTCGGGTTTTGATTTGTGGTCAATAGAAGCTTTCCCATCTTCCTTCTCATAGATTGCCAGGAGAATGTCTTTCAGAGGCATGTCCTCACCGTATGTAAATACACTGATATCTTCGAGAACACTCGACCTGTCGGTTGCAAATACCGGGATCTTTTTGCCATCTGATAACGATTCGACAATCAGTCCTGCCTTTGATTGAGACACTATTGAGAACAGGCCATTTTTTCCTGAAATTGCGAGAATCTTACTTAAGTCCATAGGGTTTGTTATTGCTGCCATATTATATGGCATGTTTGCTTACAAAATTACAAGAATACTGGCAATTTCCTGAAATTATTTTTTTAAGATCACTGAACTATGCCAATCATCAGGAAAACATCTGTATTTCATGTAACTTCCGGTAAATACCATTTGTGGCGATCAGCTCTTTGTGGGTTCCTGTTTCAACAATTCTTCCTTCGTGCAGAACACATATTATATCTGCATTGATAATTGTTGACAGGCGGTGAGCAACAACAATAGAAGTTCTGTTTTTCATGATGTTAAACAGTGCTTCTTCAACCAGTTTTTCTGATTCGGTATCCAATGAAGAGGTGGCTTCGTCAAGGATCAATATAGGAGGGTTCTTTAGCACTGCCCTGGCAATACTTATGCGCTGTCTCTGACCACCAGACAGTTTACTGCCCCTGTCGCCAATATTGGTAAAATATCCCAACGGGCTACGTTCAATAAACTCATGTGCGTTGGCAATTTTGGCAGCCTGAATGACTTCTGCCTCTGACACATTGGTTCTGCCAAAGGCTATGTTGTTAAAGAAGTTGTCGTTAAACAGGATAGGCTCTTGATTCACATTTCCCATCAGTGCCCTTAGATCCTTTAGCCGGACATGTTTTATCGGGATGCCGTCAATGCTGATCTCTCCTTCAGTAACATCATAGAAGCGAGGTAGTAAATCGACAAAGGTAGATTTCCCCGCACCCGATGCACCCACAAGTGCAACCTTCATCCCAAAGGGGATGGTAACATTGATGTCTTTTAGCACATAGTCTTGTTCATACCTGAATCCAACGGCATGGAATGTAATGTCTTTGGTGAATGATTCCAAGGGTAGTGCATCTTTCAGCTCAATAATATCGTTGGTCGCTGATAGTACATCATCTATACGATCGGCTGAGGCCATTCCCTTCTGCACATTGTAGAATGCCTGAGAGAAGGACTTTGCGGGGTTGATGATTTGTGAAAAGATAATCAGGTAACCGATAAACCCCTGTGACGATAGTCCGGAAGTACCCTGTAATACCATTGACCCTCCATATAGCATGATGACTACCACCACCAGGGTGCCCAGAAATTCGCTAAGGGGAGAGGCCATATACTGTTTCCGGTACATTTTATTCATCACCCTAGTATAGAAGCTGTTAAGGGAAAAGAAACGGTCGAACATTTTCTTTTGTGCGTTAAATGCCTTGATAACCCTCAGCCCTGTAAGTGTTTCATCCATCACCGATAATATCAGACCCAGTTTGTTCTGACTTTTTAATGCGGTATTGCGAAGTGTTTTAGCCGCCCTGCCAATGATCAAGCCACTGATAGGTAACAAAATCAGAACAAATAAGGTGAGATGCGGGCTCATGATCAGCAAACTGGTAATATAGACGAGTATGGTCAGTGGTTCCCTGAAAATCATCTCCAGTGAACTGATGACACTCATCTCAATTTGATTCACATCATTGGTCATTCTGGAAATGATATCTCCTTTTTTTTCTTTGGAGTAATAGGAGAGAGGCAGTTCGATAGATTTTTTGTAAATATCATTCCGTATGTCTTTAACGACACCATTTCTGATAGGGGCCAGGTGATACATGGCGAGATATTTGAAGCCGTTTTTTAACATACTTGTGAGAATGACCACTGTTCCTATAAAAAACAAGGCAAACACCTCTCCGTAGTTGATGATCAGCAGACTGAGATAATAGTTAAAGTTCTCCAGAATTGACTCCAGGGTAAACCTTAAAGGCAACGGGTCGGTTACGATAGGTTGGTTGTCAAATAATATTCCCAGAAAGGGAATGGCCATGGTAAGGGAAAACAACGAAAAAAGTACGGAGAGCAGGTTAAACCCAATGTTTAAAGCCACCCTGTTCCAATATGGAATAATATACCTGAGAATCTTATTGTAATTGTTCATTTCGTCGAATGTGTAGCTTACGCCTTTGTTTCTCAGCCTTTTATGATTCCGGTGTAATTAAATGGGGTAATGGCCTTCATTTTTTGCTTTTCTTGTTCAGGAATGTCCAGGTTGTCGATGAAATGATCGATATCTTCACGGCTAAGGGTGCCATCTTTTCTTGTCAGTTCTTTGAGTTTTTCATAGGGCGCCGGATCATTTAATTTTCTTAGGATGGTCTGAATGGCCTCTGCAACGACAACCATGTTGTTTTCAAGGTCTTTGTCAATAGCCTGTTGATTCAGGCTGATTTTCCCAAGGCCTCTGATGGTGGCTTTGACAGCAATAAGCATGTGCGCCAGTGGAACCCCAATATTTCTTAAAACTGTAGAGTCGGTCAGGTCTCTTTGTAAACGGGAAACAGGCAATTTTGCTGAAAGGTGTTCAAAAATGGCAATAGCCATGCCGGCATTACCTTCTGAGTTCTCAAAGTCGATCGGGTTCACTTTATGCGGCATGGTAGATGAACCTGTTTCTCCGGCGTTGATTTTCTGTTTAAAATATCCCATGGAGATATAGCTCCAAAGGTCTCTGTCAAGGTCGATTATGATGGTGCATATTCTTTTCAGGCAATCAAAAATCACGGCTAGTCCATCATAATGGTCAATTTGGGTAGTATATGTTGATCTTCGCAGGCCAAACTTGCCGACAAAGTTATCTGCAAAGTTGTTCCAGTCGATGTCAGGATAAGCGACGTGGTGGGCATTGAAATTACCTGTTGCACCTCCGAACTTAGCCGGCAGTGGCATTGACTTGAGTTGGGCGAACTGGTTGTCGATGCGTTCGTGAAACACCAGCAACTCTTTACCAACGGTGGTTGGTGACGCTGGCTGCCCATGGGTATGGGCAAGCATAGGAACCTTGATCCATTGTAAGGCAAGCTTCTCAATTTCCTGTAATACATCCTGGATGGCAGGAAAAATCACCTCTGCCAATGCATCTTTTAAAGACAGTGGTATGGCTGTATTATTGACATCCTGAGATGTCAGACCAAAATGGATAAACTCTTTGAAACGGTCAATGCCCAATGCGCTAAAGGCATCCTTCAGAAAGTATTCTATGGCTTTGATGTCGTGATTTGTTGTTTTTTCAATGTCTTTTATCTTTTTCACTGCTGCATCATTGCAGTCCAGGTATAGGTTTCGGAGGTTGTTATACTGATCAGCAGGGAATTCAGAAAGTTCGGGCAAGGGAAGGTTACATAGTGCGATAAAGTATTCAACTTCTATTAGCAGCCTGTACCTGATGAGTGATTTTTCCGGGAAATATGCACGTAATGGTTTTGCTATGCTTGCATAGCGCCCATCGATCGGTGAAACACAAGAGAAAGCTGAAGAGTCGTTCATGACCGTTTTGTTATGGCGTGTAAAGATCCTGCAGTTGTTGTTGGGGTTACAAAATAATGACGCTTACCGTTTTTTGCGTTTCTGAGCTTCTTGCTGTTGTTTTGCCAATGCTTCCATACGTTCGGCCCATTTAGATTTTTTTACCGGCTTTTTTTTGTGCTCTTCAATTTTCTTATGCAGGGCTTTCTCATCCACAAATTTTCTGAAGATAAACATCTGCCCGAACGTGATAACATTTGCCAGGAAGTAGTAATAACTTAGTCCGGATGCAAAATTGTTGAAGATCCCCATCAGCATAACAGGCATAAAATACATCATGGTTTTCATGCCCGGCATCTGTGCGCTGGAGGCCATCATCTGGTTGTTAAGTCTCGTGTAGAGTATGGTAGAGATGGTCATTAAGATGGTGAATAGACTGACATGGTCACCATAAAATGGAATGGTGAATGGCAAGTCGAGTATAGAGTCATAGCTGGACAGGTCGTCTGCCCACAAGAAGGCCTCCTGACGTAACTCGATGGAGGCGGGGAAGAACCTGAACAATGCCAGCAGAATTGGCAACTGCAGAAGCATAGGTACGCATCCGGCCATGGGGTTCACCCCGGCTTTTTTATAAAGAGCCATGGTAGCCTGTTGCTTTTTCATGGCGTCTTCCTTTTTGGTGAATTTCTTGGATAACTCCTCGATATCTGGTTTTAATGCCCTCATCTTAGCCTGTGAGATATAGGTCTTATAGGCAATTGGCATCAGTACAATTTTCAGCAATATTGTAAGGATCAAGATGATAATCCCATAATTGAGGTTGAATCCACTTAAGTAGTTAAAGATAGGTATAACGGCAAACCGGTTAATCCATGACATAATAAAGAATCCCCATCCCAATGGTATCTGCCTTTCCATGTCCAGGTCATATGATCGCAATGTCTGGTAATGGTTTGGCCCAAAGTAGTGACGCATGGGATATGTATTATCCTGTCTTGCGTCATAGGCGAGGTTTATGGATGCCGACATATGTTTAAGGAACTCGTCATCCTCTTCATCAATGGTGGTACTTGACACCTCAGCATTTGAAAAGCCATTTCCGGCAATTAAGACGGAGGAGAAAAACTGTTGTTTGAAGGATATCCAGTGAACACTAGACAAAAGCCGTTCAGAGCCATCACGAGTTTCCCTTAGTTTGGATACATCATCATTCACATATTTGTAGAATACGGTTGAGTTGTTTTGTTCGTTGGTGCGGTTTTTTTCGAGTCTCGGGATTTTTGCTTTCCAGTCGAGGTTCAGGAAGGTGGTATTGCCGGCAATTACATCCTGCATTCCCACAAAACTAACCTGGAAACCCACCATATAGTCATCGCCTTTCATGGTGTAGGCATATTCAATATAGCTTGGGGAAGCTTCTGTGTGCATATCGCTATATGCCCTCATCATGATGGTGACAGAGTCATTGCCCTGGACGGCAATGTCTTGATTACTCAGAGGTCTGTTGCCGGGGAGGACGGGTTCAAAATATAGCTGATTGGTAGATAATTGTCTGTTTCCTGCAAAGAAATGAAAGGTGAATAAATTGTCTTCATCAGGAATCAGATTCAACGGCTGTTTATCGTACGTCTCATAGTCTTTTAAGATGGCTGATTGAACATACCCACCTTTGGTGCTGATCTTTAGCTGAAGCACCTCATTCTCCAGGCCGATAGTCTGATCTTCACCAAGAGCTGATACGGAAAAGGCCCCCATCCGGTCTTTGATTCGTTCCAATTGCGTGGTATCAGCAGCATCAGGGTCTATGTCTGTGAGGTCAGCTGGCAGGTCGTTGGTGGGATGCCTTTCTGTTTCCTGCATTCCTGCCAGTTCTGCTTCTCTGGCCATGCGTTGTGCGTTGGCGATGCTGTCGCGCCTTTCAATGGCCTGAATACGATCTTCTTCAGATGGTGCCATATAGATGCTGTATCCAATCAATATGGCAGCAATCAACAGCAGGCCGATAAAATTATCTCTGTTCATTCTTGGTGTAATTTGATGTCATCTGTCAGAACAAAAGCAGTTTATAGCACGTTTTTGTCTGATTGTTTAATTAATGAGCAGAAGATACTGCTCGTGATATTGCTGACTGGGGATTCTCAGATGTCAGGGTGTCATGGTCAATGGCAGCCTTTATAAAGTCTACGAATAATGGGTGTGGATTGGCCACAGTGCTGTGGTATTCAGGATGATACTGAACGCCTACATACCATGGATGGCCTGAAAGTTCAACCACTTCAACCAAGCCCAGGTCTGGATTGATTCCTGAAAAGACCATGCCATGCTGTTCAAAATCCTTGAGGTATTTGTTGTTGAACTCGTACCTGTGCCTGTGTCGTTCAGAAATATATTCCTGATTATATATTTGATACAGTTTTGAGGTTTTCTCAATTTTGCAAGGATAAGCACCCAGCCTCATGGTGCCTCCTTTGGTGTATATCTGTTTCTGTTGTTCCATGATATCAATCACCGGATCAGGGGTGTCTGGCTCCATCTCTGTTGAATGTGCGTTCTTTAAATGGAGTACATTCCTGGCAAACTCAACCATTGCGCATTGCATCCCTAAACATATCCCAAAAAATGGTATGTTATTGATACGTGCATATTGTATGGCCAGGATTTTTCCTTTAATACCTCTGTCACCAAACCCGGGAGCTACCAGGATTCCTGACAAATTTTTTAACAGCTTGTTAAGGTTTTGTGTGTTTACCTGTTCTGAATGAATCAGCTGAACATTTACTTTGCAGTGGTTTGTGGCACCGGCGTGTATAAGAGATTCAATGATCGATTTATAGGCATCAACCAGTTCAACATATTTGCCAACAAGCCCGATGGTGACCGATTTCCTTGGGTTTAACAACCTGTCTAAAAAGCCTTCCCATTTATCCAGGTCTGGTTTGCAGTTTGCCGACATTTTCATTTTCCGAAGTACCACCAGGTCTAGCTTTTCGTCTTTCATCAGGATAGGTACTTTGTAAATGCTATCTGTGTCGATAGATTCAATGACTGAAGTGGCATCGACATTACAAAAGAGGGCAATCTTATTACGAATGCTTTGGTTAAGTGGTCTCTCTGTGCGGCAAACAAGTACATCAGGTTGTACCCCATATTCCAGCATCGTCTTGACAGAATGTTGGGTAGGCTTGGTTTTAAGCTCTTTAGCTGCCGCAAGGTAAGGCACCAGCGTGAGATGAATTACCAGACACCGGGGACCCATTTCCCATTTTAGCTGCCTGATGGCTTCTATATATGGCAAGGATTCAATATCGCCGACGGTTCCTCCGATCTCAGTGATCACAAAATCATATTGGTTGTTTTCACCCAGTAATTGGATGCTATGCTTTATCTCATCTGTAATATGGGGGATGACCTGAACAGTTTCGCCCAGATAGTCGCCGCGGCGCTCCTTTTCAATCACCGACAGGTAAATACGGCCCGTTGTTACATTATTGGCCTGTGAGGTCGGGACGTTCAGGAAACGTTCGTAATGCCCCAGATCAAGGTCTGTTTCTGCCCCATCCTCGGTAACATAACATTCTCCATGCTCATAAGGATTTAAGGTGCCGGGATCTATATTGATATATGGATCCAGCTTTTGAATGGTTACGGAATAACCGCGCGATTGTAGCAGCTTTGCCAGCGAGGCTGATATAATTCCTTTACCCAAAGAGGAGGTAACTCCCCCGGTAACGAAAATGTATTTGGTATTCTCTGTTGGGGTGGCCATTTTTTTTTGTTTCCTTTACGGTTGCGAAAGTAAGAAAAATAGACCAATCTGGGCCCGTAAATATATAAAAAAAACGGATAACATGCCGGCAGTATGAAGCCGAACTGTTATCCGTTGGATTTTGTCCCGGGAGACAGTTTAATTTAGCTCATAGGGAAATGGTTCTGTATCTTCCTGTTTGGTAATGCATAACAAAACCCTGGACAGGTTTGAATGGTTGGTGGTTACTGCAATATTTGGCTCAGCCTCGAACTCGCTGAGGTGTTTATTGTGCCCGGGAATAGTTTCGTCAATTGCAGACTCCTGATATAAAGGCATTTCCAGAATCTGTCCGGATGGAGTTTCAACATAAATCAGGTGGTGGTTATAGGCTTGGGCTGATGTTGTCAGGCCAATAGCTCCTATAATGCTTAATAAAATGATTGTATATTTCATAAATAATAGATGTTTAATGTGTTAAAATAATCTTGTTTTTCAATGGTGATCATATATTTATATAGACCAAATTAAAATAAAATTTACGACATGCCAGGGCCTATATTGACATCCTACAAGGTAACGGCTAAAGCATTGATTTGTTCAGACGATGATTGTTTTACCGGGAAGCGGTGTCCTTATTACTGCGGAGGCTTCATGATCAATGGCCTGCTACTGTCTTTTCGTAATCTGAGAAATTTATTCTTAGATATAAATAATAATTGTAAATTTGAATAAATAATACTGATTTCGTGATTGTTAAATGATTTCTTCCCGGCTCAATTTCTGTTTCACAGAGAACATGGTTTACTGTCAGAGGCTACTCACTTCGAGCGGGTAACAATTAGGTTTTGACCAATATAATTGAGCTGGGCAGGCGTATATTGTAATCTATATGAGAATTTTTGCTGTTAGGGACTGGTTTTTTAGATTGTGGTACAGCTATGTTCAATACCTTGACAAGAATGCCGATGTGCTTTTTATGAATTATGGGTATTATAATCCGGATGATTCAGTTGATCTGGATCCTGAATATGAGGCCAACAGATTTTCTGTGCAGTTATACCACAAGCTTATTGGTGATATTGATATTTCCAATATGAATATACTCGAGGTAGGCAGTGGGCGGGGAGGGGGTTTGTCATACCTGGCAAAATACTTTTCGCCGGCCTCAGCATTGGGAATTGACATCAACAAAGGTGCTACCAGTTTTTGTAACCGTTACTATAGACAGAAAAACCTTTCCTTTGCCAATGGGGATGCACAGGATCTTTCCTTTCTGGATAACAACTCTTTTGATATCATCATTAATGTAGAATCATCGCATCGCTATCCCCAGGTACACCTTTTTTTTGAGGAAGTTTACAGGTTGTTAAGACCCAATGGCTATTTTTTATTCACTGATTTCAGATATAAGGAGAAACTTCATGAGTTAAAGCAACAGTTAGATGAATCGGGATTGACGGTTTTGAAAGAAGATGTTATTACGCCATATGTGTTAAAGGCCCTTGACGCTGATGATGCCCGCAAGCGATTGTTGGTAAAAAAGTTAGTCCCTCCAGGCATTCGTCACATTGCGCTGAAATTTTCTGCCACAATTGGAACAAAAACATACAATAAGTTTGCTTCAAACGCATTTGAATATTACCAATTTATATTACAGAGACCCGACGTTTCCGGGTGTTAATACACAACACAATTAACTCATTGCTGCATTGAATCAGATACAGTTGCGCAATCTTACATTGCTGGTAGCCAGCACCCTTACTGTGCTGGCTGGTGCTATTATTGCACCTGCCTTGCCTGAGATCAGCCGGAACTTTTCTTTTCTGTCTAATGCGGAGTTTCTTAGTAAGCTGATCTTAACGCTCCCCGCACTTTTAACAGCTTTACTTGCCCCTATTGCAGGGTATTTTGTAGACAGGTCTGGCAGAAAGAAGGTGTTGTTGTTTTCGTTGGTGTTATATGCCATTGCAGGGACAACAGGTGCTTACTTATCCAGTATCTACATGATTCTTGCCGGCAGGGCTTTATTGGGCATTGCCGTTGGCGCATTGATGACCTCTGTGGTAACATTGATTGGCGACTATTTTGATGGGATAGAGCGCAGTCGTTTTATGGGGTATCAGGCTGCATTTGCCGGACTTGGGGGGATGTTGTTTATCAGTGTTGGCGGACTGCTGGCTGATATCCATTGGAGGGCGCCATTTCTGATATATGCATTTTCCCTTGTTGTTTTGGTATTTGCCTGGATTTATGTCTCGGAACCTGAAAAACCGAAACCGTGTGTATCAGCACCTATAGGAGTTAAGGATATATTTCATGCCATACCGCGTATGGTTTTTTGGGTTTATCTGATCGCCTTTTTTTCGATGTCAGTATTCTACATGATACCGGTTCAGATGCCCTTTATGCTCGGTGCCCTGGAAGGAGTCAGCAATACACAGATTGGCCTGGCCATTGCCTTTATGAATATTTCTTCTGTCACGATGGCATTAAACTATGGAAGGGTAAAGCAACGATTGAGTTATGCCGGTGTTATGGCTTTGGTATATGTATTGGTAGCTATTGGATATATTATCATCAGCCAGAGCTTGACATACTGGGTGATCGTTGCTGGCATCCTGGTGGCGGGTGCTGGTTTTGGCATGCAAATGGCCAATCTGAATTTATGGCTGGTTTCATTGGCTCCGTCGCCCATGAGAGGTAGGTTGGTAGGGTATCTGAATACGACCATATTTATGGGTATGTTCCTGTCGCTGGTTTTACTACAGCCTATTGTAAACACCACTTCATTGTATCAAAGCTTCATGGTTGTTGGTATCCTACTTCTTGTGCTGGCAGGGTTGTTTTGTTACGGGGCTTGCAGAAGGTAGTTACCTGCCAGCAACTTTCAGGCCGGCAATCGTTTTGATGGGATCGTCTGATTTAAACACGGTGGTGCCGGCAACCAGTATGTCGGCACCAGATTTGACAAGCTTTGATGCGTTGTTCAGGTCAACGCCGCCATCAACCTGGATCAAAAAATGGGATCCTGTTTTTTCGCGCAGGTTGCGAAGCTGCTCTAAACGTGAATAAGTATGTTCAATAAATGCTTGTCCACCAAAACCGGGATTCACCGACATGTTCAGTACCAGGTCCACCTCTGGAAGGATATCCTTTAGCAGCTCTACATTATTGTGGGGGTTGATCACCACTCCGGGTTTCATGCCCAGGTTCCGGATGCGACTGATGGTCATATGAAGGTGCGGGCAGGTTTCATAGTGCACGCTCAACCAATCAGCTCCGGCATCTTTGAAGGCGTCAAGATACTGATCGGGATTGCTTATCATCAGGTGAACATCCAGCGGCTTTTGTGCCAGAGACTTGATCTGTTTGATAATAAAGAAGCCAAAGGTAATGTTCGGAACAAAATGCCCGTCCATCACATCTACATGAAACATGTCTGCCTCAGAACGATTCACCAATTCAATATCTTTCGCCAGGTTCAGAAAATTGGCGGCAAGCAGAGAAGGGGCTATTAGTGGGAGCATGGGGTTTTGAATTTTGAATTGTGAATTTTGAATAGCGGGCTCGGTTTATAGGTTGTGAGTTATCCTAAATAATTTTTCAAATTCTTCGACCTCGACATATGTTTAAGCCGGCGCAGGGCTTTTTCTTTGATTTGCCTGGCGCGTTCGCGTGTTAGTTCGAGTTTTTCTCCAATCTCCTCCAAAGTGTGGGGGTGCATACCGTTAAGTCCGAAATAGTATCGGATCACCTCTGCTTCCCTTACGGTTAGTGTGGAGATGGTTCTTTCAATCTCCCGTTTCAAAGAGTCGCGCAGCAAATTAGACTCAGGCATGTCGGCTTCTTCGTTGCCGAGCACTTCGTACATATCTGACTCTTCTCCCTGTATCAGGGGCGCATCCATAGAAATATGGCGGTTGCTGTTTTTGAGAGATTCTTTAACCTCTTCTTCCGGCAGGTCGAGTAGTTCGGCGATCTCAGAGGCACTAGGCTCACGTTCCAGTAGTTGTTCCAGCTGGCTGAAGGCTTTGTTGATCTTGTTGATGGTGCCAATTTTATTCAGGGGAAGCCTTACAATACGTGATTGTTCGGCCAATGCCTGCAGAATGGACTGTCGTATCCACCAAACGGCATATGATATAAATTTAAAACCCCGTGTCTCATCAAAGCGCTGTGCCGCTTTGATGAGACCGAGGTTTCCTTCATTAATAAGGTCAGGCAGGCTAAGGCCTTGATTCTGGTATTGCTTTGACACAGAGACTACGAAACGTAAGTTCGCTTTCGTAAGCTTCTCCAGGGCTTTTTTATCGCCTTGACGGATTTTTTGTGCCAGAACAACTTCCTCTTCAGCGGTTATAAGACCCACCCGTGCAATCTCCTGCAAATACTTATCAAGCGATGCAGTATCGCGGTTTGTAACTTGCTTGGAAATCTTTAGTTGTCTCATGTTGTCTGAAAAAGCTTTCCTTTATTGTACGCAAAAAACGTATACAAGTTGCAGTCATCGTCAGACTGCTGTGATCAGGTAAGGCGTTCGTCAGTTTCAAACCTTGCTAGCGGACAAATCAATATGCCGACAGGAATTGCTTACCTTCGATCTGCCTGATCTCTGGGCAGCAACACTTTCCTGGAGAGCTTCAGCTTGCCGGTTTTCTTGTCGAGGTCGAGCAATTTCACATCGATCTCATCACCGACTTTTAATCCGCTGTCTTCCACTTTTTCCAGCCTTCTCCATTCTATTTCGCTGATATGCAGCAGTCCTTCCTTGCCGGGCAGTACCTCTATGAACATGCCAAATGGTACGATGCTCTTGATCTTGCCGGTATACACCTGGCCGATTTCGGGTACGGCAATGATACCTTTGATTCGTTTGATCACAAAGTCGATCGAATCTTTATCATCTGATACAATGTCAATCACACCGTACTCGCCAACTTCTTCAATCACGATGGTACAGCCACTTTCTTTTTGCATTTCCTGGATCACCTTTCCGCCTGGTCCGATAATGGCTCCGATAAACTCTTTTGGCACGGTCATCTTGATGATCCGTGGCACATGAGGTTTATATTCTGCACGTGGCTCGGCAATCGATTTCGCCATTTCAGATAAGATATGCAGACGTCCTTCTCTGGCTTGTGCCAGTGCTTCTTCAAGGATGGCAAAATCGAGGCCCTCGATCTTGATGTCCATCTGGCATGCTGTAATACCGTTACGGGTTCCAGTCACTTTAAAGTCCATATCACCCAAGTGGTCCTCATCACCGAGGATGTCAGACAGCACTGCATACCTTCCGGTTTCCGGGTCGGCTATCAGCCCCATGGCAATACCAGATACAGGGCTTGTGATTTTTACACCGGCATCAAGAAGTGCGAGGGTTCCGGCACAAACTGTGGCCATAGAAGAGGAACCATTTGATTCAAGGATGTCGGATACCACGCGAATGGTATAAGGATTATCGTTGCCATCTGGGATCACCGGTTTCAGGGCACGCAGTGCCAGGTTGCCGTGACCAATTTCGCGACGGCTGGTAAAACGTGCCATCTTGACCTCACCGGTACAGAATGGCGGGAAGTTGTAGTGCAGCATGAATTTACTTTTGCCTTCAAATACAGCACCATCGATGGTTTGTTCGTCCAGCTTGGTGCCCAGGGTAACGGTAGTCAGAGACTGGGTCTCACCCCTGGTGAATACGGCAGAGCCATGGGCAGCAGGAAGGTAGTCGACCTCTGACCATATTGGCCTGATCTCGTTAGTCTTACGTCCGTCAAGACGGGTTTTTTCATCCAAAACGACATTTCTGATGGCTTCTTTCTGTATGTTTCCAAAATACTTATTCACAAAAGGGGCTTTTTCTTCCAGCTCTTCCTCAGTAAATGCTTCAAGATATTCTTGTTTTACCTGATCAAAGGCTTCTTTCCGGGCATGTTTGTCGGCATTGCCCTCTTTTGCGATTTGGTATAGCTTATCGTAAACAGCTTCTTTCAAGTGTGTGCGAACCGCTTCATCTTCAATATCTTCGGGATATTCTCTTTTTACTTGCGCCTTTGTTACTTCAGCTGCAAGATCAAGTTGTGCCTGGCATTGCAATTGAATTACCTTATGACCAACTTTGATTGCTTCTAACATATCAGCTTCAGATACTTCTTTCATCTCACCTTCCACCATCACGATATTATCTTTGCTGCCGGCAATCATCAGCTCAATGTCAGCATTCGCCAATTCATTATTGGTGGGGTTTACAACGAAAACACCATTGATGCGTGCAACCCTGACCTCGGAGATGGGTCCGTTAAATGGGATGTCTGATACAGTAATGGCTGCAGATGCTGCCAAACCTGCCAGTGCATCGGGCAGGATATCTTTTCCGGCAGAAATCAGTGAAATCATAACCTGTGTTTCTGCTTTGTAATTGTCAGGAAACATAGGACGTAATGCCCTGTCGACCAATCGGGAGATCAGTATTTCGTATTCTGACAAGCGCGCTTCACGTTTAAAAAAACCTCCGGGAAAACGCCCTGCAGCTGCATATTTTTCCTGGTATTCAACAGAAAGCGGAAGGAATGATTGTCCTTCGCTGACTTCTTTTCTGGCAACCACTGTTGCCAATAACATGGTCTGACCCATGCTTACCACTACGGCACCGTCGGCCTGCTTGGCCAATTTTCCGGTTTCCATGGTGATGATCTTACCATCACCCAAATCAATACTCTTCTTAATTCCAATGTCCATTTTCTTCTTTTTTTGTCTTTTGTCTTGTTGTCTAATAGTCTGTTATTCTGCAACAGATTTGATCTGTTTTTATATAAAAGCTACGAATATAAAAAAAAACAGGCAATTAGAGTCTAATTGCCTGCTATTATTTTTATGGAAATTACTTCCTAAGGCTAAGTTTCTTGATAATTTCTCTATACCTGCCAATTTCATTGGCTTTAAGGTAGTCAAGCAATCTTCTTCGTTTGCCTACCAGCCTGATCAGCGAACGCTGAGTGCCTTTGTCTTTCTTGTTGGCCTTCAGATGTTGTGTCAAATGGTTGATGCGGTGGGTAAACAACGCAATCTGGCTTTCAGAAGTGCCGGTATTCTCCGCAGAACCACCATATTTCTGAAAAATATCTTTCTTTATCTCACTTGTTAAATACATATTGTAATCTGTTTCAGCGTTTTTTTCTTGTTCGATTTCAGGAGCGCAAAATTACGAATTTCTTTTGACTGCTACAAACTTTTTACTGAAATTTTTTTATAATGCGGTAAATCACCCAATAATTTGGGGATAGACATTTGCTGACCATGAATGGTGTATTGGTTTATCATGTGGTAAAATGACAGCGAATATATTAAAAAACCAGCTAATTATTTGGAAATCTGAATTTATCTCTGTAACTTAAACGTTGGTTTAAGTTGAAATAAATAATTAGTATATGGAATACCCTTTAAAATCGATTTGATACACAGGAGGATGATTCATTTGTATGGGGTCAAAGGTCGAAAGTCGAAAGTCGAAGGTCGAAAGTCAAAGGAAGAATACAAACACCTGTACGGTAAAAAAGTACGTAGCTCTAAATATATGAAAATATGTTTATTAGATTATCCAGCGTATGACTTATTTATACAATTTAGTTGCAGCGGGCCCTTCCAAAGTATGTGTTTATCTCGTCATCTTTGCCAGAAATAGTTTTCATTTCTATCGTAAAAGGGGTGCAGTCGTAAATTTGTATCCTGTATTGTGTGGCCTTATTTTTTCTTTTATTCCTAATAACCTGGAGGCTCAATCTGCCGGTGCGGGTGGGATGCAGGTTTCCGGTCAATTGGGTTTTAACTCACAGTGGTATTCCATGCAGTCGGATGCCCCGGAGCTTATCTACGCCCGCAGACCAAGCGATCTGTATCGCGTCATGATCTCCCCGGTATTTTATGCAGGAGATTTTCGGTTGCCTGTTACCATCGTGTTTTCTTCCAGGCAAACCAATACGATTAGTTTTCCTGCTCCGGAGCAGACGTTTTCCCAGTTTTTAAGAAATCCTTTGAATACATTCCGACTCGCCCCTTCGTACAAATGGGCAACGGCCACCCTGGGCAGTCAGGTGTTGCGTCATTCCTCCTTTACTACCGGGGATGTGAAGATGTTTGGTGCCGGAATGGAACTGACTCCTGGAAGATGGAGCATCTCCGTATTTTCCGGCACATCACAAAGAGCCATCGAGCCAGACTCCTTACGACGAATTCCCGGTCTGTACGAACGGCAATTCAGGGCAGCAAAGTTTGGTTACGGACGTGAAGATGCCTTCCATGTGTCTCTCAATGCAGCCCAAATGAAAGACGATCCTGCTTCCCTGACAGCTACGCCCCCGGCAGTGCGCCCCCAGGAAGGATTGGCTACTTCGTTGGTTGTCGGTATTCCCGTTTCCGGACATGTCATGTGGCGAACGGAAATAGCAGGCTCTGTCTTTACCCGCGATACAAGGGCAGGCCTGCATCAGGATACCAAGCTTGAGGAATTGGACCCCCTGATCGACCTCCGCCATTCCACCCGTGCCGACTTTGCCGGTGAGTCAAGCATCGTATACAGAAAGCCCACCTGGGGTATTGGTTTAAAAGCTGTTTATATTGGGGATGGCTTTGTGGCACCCGGATTCCCCTACCTTCAAACAGACAGGATCGACTTTACCATCGACCCGAACTTTCGCCTGTTTGACAACAAACTCATCGTACAAGGCAGCTTTGGATACAGACAGAACAACCTGAGCGATACCAAACTGCAAACCTCCAACCATGCTTTGGCCTCAGTGAATGCCAACCTGACCATCAGTGAGGCTTTTGGTCTGTCTGCCAGGTACTCCAACTTTGGCATCCGCACTGGTTTTTCTTACGATACGTTGCGGCTTGAGGTCGTATCAAAAAGCTATGGCCTGTCGCCATATATAAATCTGACAGGTAAAAATGGTGCACACCGGATCAATACCAGTGTCTCATTTGATGAATTTGAGGATACCAACCTGATTAGCGGACAGCAGGTAACCCAACAATCCCTTTCGTCATTCTTTAATCACCAGTACCTGTTGAATGACCTGCCCCTTACTACCAGCTTTTCTGTCAATTATCTGAGCAGGCTGAATCAATTATGGGGTCTGAATAGTTTTACCGTACAGCTTGGCTCCACATATCGTTTTTATAACAATAAGATGCATCCTTCGGTGAGCCTGGCTTTTAACAGAAGCAGTGTAGGAGACTATACGCCCGACAGTGCCTGGATGATCCGGCCCGGATTCCGTTATGTGATTAATCGTCAGCTAACAGCACGTATTGACGGTTCCATTCGCCTCTATCGTTATGGCACATCCCGTCCGGGTACCTCATACACGGAGAACCTGTTCCGTACAGCACTGAATTATAGATTTTAACAGGTATAAAGGTCGAAGGTCAAAGGTCGAAGGTCAAAGGGAAAAATAAACAGATGAAACCCACATGACGCGCACGTCACAAAAGGATATGAATAATCGTTAGTGGGTTCCATTTAACCGATTTAAACAA
>SKYG01000006.1 GCA_007128045.1 Bacteroidales bacterium
TGAAGCAATGGAAAGCCTCCGAGGAGATATTGCGCGACTATGAGATTTATGTCTATCCCAGACCAGGTACTGAACCGGAAACATTGAAACAGCAGTCAAACATACATGTATATAAGGCTCCCTTATTGGAGATCTCTTCCTCCGCAATCAGAAACATGATTGCGGGTGGTCACAAGCCACGATACCTGTTACCAGAGCAAGTATTGAAAAAGATTGAAACGGCGGGATACTACAGCGGCGTTTAGACAGGCAGGTCAAATGCTTTTCTGACAGTGTCGACCATATCCAGTTTTTCCCAGGCAAAGTATTCTACTTCCTTAAAATGCTTCTCTTTCCCGTCAACCACCTTCGTGATGGTCTTATCATCCTGATAAAGCACTTCCACCTCTTCCGAAACAGGTGTTCTGCCAAAAGCACCATAGGCGGTAGTCCTTAAAAACACCGGATTCTTCAATCCAAAACGTTCGATGATGGCAAACGGCCGCATATCGAACAACTGATCTACCACGTCGGCTATTTCACCATCCGTCATGGGCACCTTTGCCGTTCCGAATGTCTTGACAGACAATCCAACAGGCCTGGCCATCCCAATAGCGTAAGCAACCTGCACCAGAAGTTCATCAGCAACACCGGCAGCAACCAGGTTTTTTGCAATATGCCTTGCAGCATATGCGGCAGAACGGTCAACCTTGCTGGCATCTTTTCCTGAGAAGGCACCTCCGCCATGTGCGCCCTTGCCACCGTAAGTATCTACGATGATCTTTCTTCCCGTGAGGCCGGTATCACCATGAGGGCCACCTATCACAAAACACCCTGTCGGGTTCACCAACAACTTATAGCCATTCTCAAAAAATCTGGAAAGTCTTTCGGGCAGTGTCGCAATGACACGGGGGATCAGAATCTCTTGTATATCATTGTATATGGTTTGTTGCATTTGAAGCTCTGCCGCCTTTTTGGCTTCCTTAGTGTCATCGACAGGCTTTATAAAGTCATCGTGCTGTGTGCTCACCACAATGGTGTCGATCCTTACAGCCTGATGGTTGTCGTCATATTCGACAGTAACCTGCGATTTGCTGTCAGGGCGTAAATATAGCATCTCTCTGCCTTCCTTGCGAATGGCAGCCAGCTCTTGTAACAGAATATGCGAAAGATCCAGGGGCAAGGGCATGAACTCATCTGTTTCACGAGAGGCATAGCCGAACATCATACCCTGATCGCCGGCGCCTTGTTCTTCCTTCTTTTCGCGCTCTACACCCTGCCGGATTTCAGGCGACTGCTCATGAATGGTGGAGATAACACCACATGACTCAGCTTCAAACTTGTATTCAGAACGGGTGTAGCCGATCTGCTTCAGCACGTCACGTGCAACAGTCTGTATATCGACCCAGGCCTCCGTTTTAACCTCTCCGCTGCATACTACCAGACCGGTAGTTACCAAAGTCTCGCAAGCAACTTTTGATTCAGGGTCCTGACGTAAAAATTCATCAAGCAATGCATCGGAAATCTGATCCGCAACTTTGTCGGGATGCCCTTCCGAAACCGATTCTGAAGTAAAAAGATAACCCATAATAACCTACATATTTATTAAATGCCGCCTTCTTTTTAATCTGTTAAAAAGAAAACTCCGGATGGTTATGATGCATCCGGTTCGCATTCATTGTTTATGATTTTAAAAAAATGATTTGCAAAGGTACGTATTTATATAAAATAATACTTGTTAAATGGTCAACTGACGGAAAACCTGCTCCAACGACTGTACTTCCTGCTCCATAGACAAGATGACAAGACCATTATTAACTGCAAAATGAAAGATTGTTGGGCGAACATCTGTTGCGTCATTTCCAAACACCCTGTAGTATCGGTCTTTTTCTTCAAGCACATCAGTTACACCGGGCAACCTTTTCAAAGCCTCCACAGAGGTTGTTTTGTCGAACGACACCCGTACAACGCGATCAGCTTTTGTCAATCGCTGAATGTCAGACGTAGGTGAGTCAGCAACGATCTTTCCTTTGTGGATGATGATAACCCTGTCGCATATGGCCTCTACTTCCTGCATGATATGTGTTGACAGCAGCACCGTTTTCTCTTTTCCTATGTGTTTAATAAGGCTGCGAATCTCCGCCAGCTGGTTGGGATCCAAGCCTGAGGTAGGCTCATCAAGAATAAGAACCGCAGGATCATGGATCAACGCCTGTGCCAGGCCAACACGCTGCCGGTATCCTTTGGATAATGCTCCGATCTTTTTCTTGTACTCCGGGCCCAATCCGGTAACCTCAATCATCTCTGCAACCTTCGCTTTCGTCTTTTTGCCAAGCCTGAACAAGCCGCCCACAAATGTCAGGTACTCCTTCACATACATATCGTGGTATAACGGATTGTGCTCCGGCAAATAGCCAACACTTCTTTTCACCAGCAGCGGCTGCTCTATAACATTAAACCCACACACGTTTACCTGTCCGGCATTTTGTGGGATATAGCAGGTGATGATCTTCATCATCGTAGACTTCCCTGCCCCGTTAGGGCCTAACAGGGCAACAACCTCTCCCTGTCCGACACCGAATGTTACATCGTCAAGGGCTTTTTGCTTTCCAAATAATCGGGTTACGCTTTTTACTTCTACTGACATGTCTGGTTGATGATTTGTGCGAATTTACTACTTTTATGAAAATTTTTTACCTAACCTGAATGATTCATGCTTTTAGTTCAGGTCAGATGCAAGGCGTCGTAAGCCGCCGACATAAATTCAGTCTAAGATGCATATTCCTGTTTCTACAAAAGGAATCGTTATTAAGTCAACGGGAAGTTGGTACTCCGTATTGGATGCTTCAGGGCAATTACATGACTGCCGGTTGCGGGGAAAGTTCAAGATGGAAGGCCTGAAGTCTACCAACCCCATCGCTGTTGGCGATCATGTTGATTTTGTCCCTGATCGTGAGGGGGCCACCACTGGCAGTATCATCCATATATACGACCGGCGCAATTATATCATCAGAAAGGCTACCAAGCTATCCCGGCAGACCCATATCATCGCGGCAAATATTGACCAGGCGGTTGTTATCGCCACCGTTGCTGAGCCCAGAACTTCAACGGGGTTTATCGACAGGCTTTTGGTTACCTGCGAGGCCTACTCCATCAAGGCAACGGTAGTCTTTAACAAATACGATCTGATAAAAACCGAAGAAGACCGAAGGTTGTTGCAACAATATGTTGACACCTATTCGCTGGCTGGCTATCCCTGTATGAAAGTTTCTGCAACCGAAAACATCCATCTTGATGCATTTAAGGATCTGTTGAGAGGGAAAACCAGCCTGCTGGCAGGACACTCCGGGGTGGGAAAATCAACCCTGATCAATGCCATAGAAGCGGCTGTCAACCTTAAGGTACAATCCATTTCATCAGCACACCTGAAAGGAAAACATACCACCACCTTTGCTGAAATGATCCCGCTGTCCAATGGTGGTTTTATTATTGATACGCCGGGTATTAAAGAGTTCGGACTGGTAGATTTCCAACAGGAAGACCTCTTCCATTATTTTCCCGAGATGCAAGCATTGTTCAACCAGTGCAGGTACGATAACTGCACCCATTATAATGAACCAGGCTGTGTGGTAAAACAATATGTCGATGAAGGAAAAATCAGCACGTCAAGGTACTCTAACTATATAAATATGTTGTTGAAACATGATACAAGGGGGTGAGGAGTTGAGTTGTTGAGTTGTTGAATTGTTGAATTGTTGAATTGTTAATTTGTTATGAGAGCAGTAATACAAAGGGTAGATCACGCATCGGTTGAGATAGACGGACAGGTTCATGCTTCCATCCGGAAGGGATTGCTGGTGCTGCTGGGTATAGAAGAAGCTGACGAAAACCATGATATTGAATGGCTGGCTGGAAAGATTGCCCGGTTGCGAATTTTTGATGATGAAGAGGGGGTCATGAACCTTTCTGTGCAGGATATCCGGGGAGAGATCATGGTAATCAGCCAGTTTACCTTGCATGCAAGCACCAAGAAAGGGAATCGTCCATCCTATATCTACGCGGCGAAACCAGACATCGCCATCCCACGATATGAGCACTTTATTGAAGAAATGAAAAAACAAAGCGATTGTGAAGTTGCTTCAGGTGTGTTTGGGGCGATGATGAACATCTCTCTCACCAACAATGGCCCGGTGACCATCATCATTGACTCTAAGATAAGGTGGTGAACAACAATTCAACACCTCAACAACTCAACGATTCAACAACTCAACAATTTTAACTCTCTTCCTTGCCGTTTGTAAAGAAGCGACTTTGGGTATACTGATCGACTGCATCCCTGATTTTATCTGCCAGTCCTGCTTCAAATACCTGTTTGGAGTGCAGCAGCATGTTCTTTATGGCAATTTTGTTTGAAATACCATGTCCGATCAGTACGGTAGAGTTGATTCCCAGGATGGGCGTTCCTCCATAATTCTCATAGTTAAACCGGGCAAAAAACTCATCCATCAGTCCGCGCTTGGCCATTAACCGGAACATGGCTTCCATGTTTTTGAGGATAATGTTGCCAGTAAAGCCATCACAAACAATTACATCTACCTTATCCTTAAAAAAATCACGGCTTTCGACATTTCCAATGAAGTTATAATCTGTTGTGCTTTTCATCAGGCGAAATACAGACTGGCACAACAGGCTGCCCTTGTCTTCCTCCTCTCCGATGTTCAGCAGTCCTACTTTGGGATCAGAGATGCCATGGACATACCTGGCATAGATAGAGCCAAGCAACCCAAACTGATACATGACGTCGGGTTTGCTGTCGGGGTTGGTACCCACATCTATGAGCAACCCAACTCCGCCATCTTCTTTCGGGATGATGGCTGTTGTAGCAGGTCTGATGATGCCTTGCACAGCATTCACGCTGTATATGGAGCCTACCAGCATAGCACCGGTGTTGCCAGCACTTGAGAAGGCATCTATCTTCCCGGATTTCAACATACGAAATCCCAGCGAAATACTTGAGTTGGGTTTGGAAGAAAAAGCTTTTGTGGGCGACTCACCCATCTCAATAACCTGGTCGGCATGTACAATATCAAAATCACCTGGGTCGCTTCCCAGGCGTTGGAGCCCTTCTCTAATGGTATCAGTATCGCCGATCAGTACGATCTTATCGGCATCCTGTATCTCTTTTGATGCCAGGATGGCACCCGACAAGGTAGCATCAGGGGCAAAATCACCGCCCATTACATCTAAACCAATTCTCATAATTCTGGGTTTGGTGCACTAATCAACGGGTGCTTGCGGCTTAAATCGCTGCAGACTTTTCAATGGCCATTTTACCTCTGTAAAAGCCACACTCCGGGCATACACGATGCATCAATTTGGCGGATCCACAGTTGGAACAGCTGGTCAGGGCAGGTTCAACAGCTTTGTAGTGTGTCCTGCGCTTGTCCCTTCGTGTTTTGGATATCTTGCTCTTTGGATGTGCCATGATAAATAATTTTAAATAGTATTGAAAACTGCTTTTATATTCAGGTATTTAGTTAAACTTCAACGTTTTGAGTGCTTCCCAGGGCGAATCTTCGCCATTATTACCTTTTTGCTGATGCTGCTTTGCCTGGTATTTTTTCAAACTCTCAACGACTTGTGGATCACAGCCCTCATTTCCATCGGTTGTATCCGGATGCACCCTCTTCAAAGGAAGTCCCAGGTGCAAAAATTCATACACATACTGTGAAATGTCAATATGGCTTGCTGTGAATGGGATGATGATGATCTCATCAGATTGCTCCATAAAACTATCGCCAAATTTCACCAATAATTGCTTCTTCAGATCAAAAGGCTGCTGATACACCTCCATACAGCGGTCGCACGATAATGACACCTCGCCATTGAATTGAAAGTTCAGCGTGATCATGTTGTTACTTTTTTCAAGATCAAGATTCAGCACAACATGCCCATGATCAAAAGCAGCCTCTCCGAAATGCATAAAAAACTCCGGATCAATATCAAAGGAATAGCGGTGGGTTCCTAGAGAAAGACCCACAAAACCAATGTTATATTGTTTCAAAGGATTCAATGTGCGTTCCGGTTTTTGCAAAGGCTGCAAAGATAACACTTATACACGAAATAAAAAAGGGATTTTTTATTCTACTTAAAAGCCCGTTCCAGAAGGGCATCCCCTTCAAGGTTCAGGCGTTCGAAATAGCCGGGCACTTCTCTTCCCAGCAGTTTGTTAACGTACAAGCGTGCCAGATACTGTCCCAGCATAAAGCCTTGTCCGCGTAAGCCAAGAAACAGGCCTTTATCTACATCGATGATCATTCTTGGCTCGATATAATAGCCAGCCCAAAGTGCCTGAAAGCCTACGGAGGATATTTCAGGTATCCAGTCTACAAAGACCTCCGATACGATTTCGGCAAACTCCCTGGAATTGACCTTCACGTCCTTGTCTGTTTCGTAAGGCTCTACCATGGGCGAAGCACAACCGATGATCTGTCCGGTATCTCCCAGCTGCTGACCATACACTGCCGTAAAGCCTTTGTATGGCCTTCTGTCGATGAGCATGTCGAGTGGGTTTCCGTTAACTCCCAGCATGGGCAACCGTCGAGTAATAAATGCCTGGTGTTTTACGGGATATAGTCCTGTTTCAATGCCAAGCATCCGGGCAAAATGGCTGCCTTTATCGCCCAGGGCATTGATAAACAATGATGTGTGGTATTCCACATATTCCCCTTCGTGTGTTCTGACAATGGCCTTATAGGTATCGCCAGATTTTTCCACATCTATCAAACGACAATTTTCCAGCAAGGTGCCGCCGTGTTTTATCCCGATTCTCCTGAGGGCTTCGATCACCTTTCCGGGTGTTGCCTGCCAGCACTCGCTGGTTTTTAGTGCAGCGATATATTTATTGTTTGTGTCATTGAAGTATGGGGATATCTCTTTTTTAAATTGTGATGGTTCGAGCATCACAGCCTTTTGCCACGACATAGACTCTTCCAATGCCTTGTACATATCATGATCGTGTGCGAAGGTCACATAATTGATCAGCCGGAAGTCGACATTCGTCTTGCTGGAAAGCTCTGAAAACAGTTCCAGGTTATGCCTGGCGATGTCGGTAAGCTCGGGAAGGCTGAACACAGGCCTACCTCCGGCGATGTTACGCCATGAAGCGCCAAACCCATCATTGATCATCAGCGGCTGATAGCCCTCTTCTGCCAGGAACCTGAACAAGGCACTCCCTCCGATCCCACCACCAGCCACCAGGGCTTTGACATGAACTGTCCGGCGAGACATGCTTAATCCATCTGTATATAACCTGTTATGATATTCTGACGGAACCATTTCACCGACGGTGATTTGGTTAGACATGGGTGCTCTGGGGGTGGATCCGCCAATCAACTCAACACCCAGTGGCCTCAGGTTCATCTTTAGGCGTTGTATGCAGCGCTTACCCCTGCAAGGCCCCATTCCCAGGTGTGTGGTATGTTTCACTTCCTCCACGGAAATGAATTTCCGGTCGCCTATTACCTCGAGTACATCCTCAAATTTAACATCATCACAATGACACATATAAAAGCCGGATGAAGCAGGCTCGATATGCTTTTGCATGGTAAGCGGCTCCGGAAATTCTTCTTTCAGGATAAAGCCCCTTACCTGTAGCTGGTCATCTTTGCTCATGCCCTCAGCCTTGACACGTGCAATATGCGTCAGGTTTTTCTTTTTCAGCACCTTCTGGATTACGCCTTCCCCCAAAATACGGGCTTCATTATCGACCAGAAACACCTCCTCACCTGCTTGTCTGTCAAATTCTATGGGCAGAAAAAACAAGCCTTTCCCCAGGTTATATCCAAAAATGGCAAGTCCGGGACATTGGTACACGCAGTCCATGCATCCCACGCATTTCTCGAAGTCGATCACGGGAACATCGCTGGTAGAGGTCTTGGTGATGGCGCCGTATTTGCAGGCAAACGCACAGGGGTTGCAGGCAAAGCCATACAAACAGTCAATTTGCACGAACGGTTTATTCATCCTTTCCGGTGTTGGCAGAACCGGCTCATCTATAACCTTTTCCGGATGTTGCTGAGAGTCTATGTATTCTTTGGAAACAAGTAAAAAGTCGCTATAGTTGAAGCGTCGTTTCATATCTTCGAGAATCTCATAGGCCACTTGTTTGCCACGCAACACGGCACTGGTGCCTTCGCCAATCCTGATTGCATCTCCTGCACCATGGCAACGGCGGCCAAACATCTCACGGCCTTTCTCCAGCAACGCATCATCAGGCATCAGGCCGGTGCATATATTGATCGCATCGATATCATCGATACGTTTTTCTGTACCTTCAATGGGTTTAAAATCTCTGGCCTCGGCAATCACAGCACCGGAGATGCCATCTCCCTCCTTGTTTGGCAGTGCTTCCAGGATCATATGAGAGAGGAGTACCGGGATACCCAGCCTCCTCACCCTGTTGGCCTGGACAGGAAATCCACCTTCGTAAGGCATGGCCTCCACGATGGCTTTCACCCGCGCCCCTGCCTGTGTGAGCTGGTAGCTTGTCAGGTAGCCAATATTTCCTGCTCCCACTGTCAACACTTTTTTACCTAAGAGGGTAAGTTCCGTGTTCATCATCTTTTGGATGACGGCAGCGGTATACACACCAGGCAGGTCGTCGTTATGAAAAGTGGGCAGGAATGGCACGGCACCGGTGGCCACAACAAAGTGTTTGCAGTCGATATAAAATATCTCCGACGTTTTGAAATTCTTTACCGCCACGCGGTTGCCTTCAAAGATATCCCAAACAGTACTGTCAAGTAAGATGCCATCATGGTTGTCGCCAGCCAGCAGTTTTGATATGTCAAAGCCCCGCAAGCCTCCATATTTTTTCTCTTTCTCAAAAAAGAAGAACTGATGCGTCTGCATGTTGAACTGCCCGCCAATTTCGCTGTTGCTGTCAACAACAATATTTGGGATACCATGGTCATTGAGTATTTCCCTGCTGGCCAGTCCGGCAGGTCCGGCGCCTACAATGACCACATCTGTTTTATACACCTTTACACCTGCCGCTTTTATAACGGGTGACGGTGTTGCAACATAGTCGTGAGGAATCTCATTCACTTTGTGAACGCCATCAACCAGCGTGATGCAGATACGTTTTATCTGTCCGTCGACGAGCATTTCGCATGCACCGCATTTCCCAATGCCACATTCAAGGCTACGCTTGCGGTGTTTGAGGCTGTGGCTATGAACAGGGTATCCGGCCTGGTGTAAGGCAGCTGCAATGGTGAAGCCTTTGTCACCTTCTATTGCATGGCCATTATATGAAAATGATTGCTTTTCAGAAACGTTGATTTCCAAAATAGGATGGCTGCTTATTTTACCCATACATGTTGCCGTTAAAGTCCAGACAAAGGTAATTGTTTTCAATAATTACGCTGTTCTTTGCATACGATAATACAGCAAATTAGCCTGTTTACGATGCCAACATGATAATACTATAATAAATCAACTTATTTCCCGCTGATTGCGCTGATTTTCGCTGATTTATTATCGCTGATAATCAAATGTTTAACTTCTGAGAAACTTGTGCTAAAGGTAGTCGAAGTATCTGCGGGAACCCCTCCAAAAAAACAGGGCTATTAAAAGCGGAAAGATATGCCGGAGTTTACAGAAAAGCAGTAGGGATAGGTTTTCCCGGTCAAAGAGGAAGTATTTTCTCCTGATGGCAGGGTTTGGTCTTTAACAATAGGCTGCAGGAACATCTGTGCGGTAGGTTCTACGAAAAGAAACAGTCTTTGCGTAAGGGGAAACGCGATGGCAAAACCACCTACACCTGAATAGCTGAAGTCTCTGACGCCATAGGTTTCGCCAATAATCTCATCATTGCTGTTGATACCTGATAGTGCCACCTCATTTTTTATCAGGAAATTACCGGCAACACCAGCCTTCAGCGACATCGCGACAAAACGGTTTTCAAAGAGCCTGTAACGTACTACTACGGGTACTTCGACAAACCTAAAAAACTGTGTCATCTTTTGTCCCTGGAGCACAAGAAATTTGGGATCATCGGGTACTTCGAAAGGAATTTTGGTATTTGACATCAGGACACGTGACGACTGGTTGTCAGTGAAATACAACTGAGGATTATTCATTTGAATGATTCCAAGCGAGGTAACTATGTTTTGTGGATGGCCATAGCCTGGCGAAAACGCAGCATCATAAAAAGGCAGGTCATCCAGTTGGGAGAATGCATTGATGTCATTTATATGCTGATTAACGTTCATATACCCCAACCCTGTTTGCACTGACAAACGTGAGCTTATCGGTATGGCTGCAAAGAAGCCGTAGCTGTAACTCATCGATTGGTTTTCAAGGCCTCCCAATGGCATATTGGAGAAAGGTTCAGCAATATGTCTGCCGGTGTATTGCGGTGCAACGTGAACGCCAAGAACAATACCTGTACCTCTGGGATCGGAATAAGCATATCTGTCGATAGTGTTATTGGTATAGGTATTATTAACTGCGAACAAGGAGGTTGAATATGTATTGGCGTTAATCTTAGGTTCAGCCAGGCCCGCTTGCCCGTACGACAGGGCAGCATGGTGAACAGGGTTTATGGCTCTCATACCTGTATCATCTATGATTGACAGACCAGTATACTCCTGAGCCTCTGAGTGTTTCCGGGTTATAGATACAGCTGCTGGCCTTTCAGAACTTTCATAAGATGCTGACGCCAATTGTTGCTGATGGGTTACGATTGATGTGCCGGGTTGTGTATGTTCTCCCTGTTGTTGTAAGGTGGCGGGCAACCCTGCTTCAGCCTGGATATCACTGGGGGCAGTTCCATTGTCAGTTTGAGAAGCATCGCGGGTACTTACAGGGGATTGGTGTTCGGCGATCTGATTTTCCGAATGTTTGTCGGAGGTGATGAGCCATACTGAGAGGCCGCTGATGGCAAGGAATGCGACGGCAGCAGCAAGCTTGAAAAACGCTGGCATCATGCGTTTTGCGGGAGCAACAACGATGGCATCCTGAATGGCGAACCACGCATCAGCCGGGGGTTCTGGTGCGAATCCCTCAAACCTGCTGCGGAGGTCGTTATCAAATATGTTGTTGTCTGCCATGAGAATGTAATGCCTTTGTATCTAGTCTATTATTTTTTTATCTGCTAACCGTACTTCTTTTTTTATCATTTCCTGCAACAGCAATCGTGCACGTGACAGGTTTGAACGCGATGTGGACTCAGTGATATTCAGCATCTCGCCAATTTCTTTATGGTTTAGGCCATCCATGGTGTGGAGGTTAAAGACCAGGCGGTACTGCACGGGTAGATGCTGTATCAGTGCCAGGAGATCTTTTACACCCAAACTTGACGGGCCCATATTTTCTTCTGCAAAGTGGCCATTGTCAGACATGTCATGAACGGAGAGGTGATATACCCGTTCTCTGTACTTTTCAATAGCCGTATTGATAAAGATACGTTTGACCCATCCTTCCAGGCTTCCTTTCCCCTGAAATGTTGAAAGCTTTTCAAACACCTTGATAAACCCTTCCTGGAGGATGTCCTGAGCTTCATCATAACTGGATGCAAACCGCAGGCACACACCGTACATCTTGCTGGAGAACAGGCTATAAAGACGGTGTTGATCCGCTTTATTGCCTTTCAGACAACCTTTTATCACATTCTCCAGTGCATCCATCATCCACGTATCATTTGTAAAAACAAAGATACATAATCCTTACAAATTGATAGAAACACATTGCCATGCAACATCCGAAAAAATGTTCCAGGGGGATGACCGCAAGTTGGTGTAGATTGGCTAATGTTGTTTTCTGATTACACGCGGCCATTACCGTTCCCCCTGAAACGAATACAAAACCTTAAAAAGGAAAAAGGAGAAAATCGGAGATGTATGATTTGGTGTTGTATCCTGCAATATATCAAGCAAAGAGCGTTAGCTGACCTATGTCAGCATTCCGATTACAATTATAAGACGCAATTGCAGATACAAACGCTGCGTAGCCTTATAAAAAAAATCTTGACACTTATTAACAATTACAGGGGGTTATTAACAATATACGCACCGTTTATTGGCTGAGCCGGATATAATCGAGCATCAGGTCCATATCTACCTGGATAACCTTATGACGCATCAGGTGTTTTCGGTCTTCGTTGAAAGAAGCCTCAAACTCTTCAAAGCGCGTCCATTTGTCAGCACTCTTCAGGTATAAGGAAAGTGCCTCGTCGGGCTGGTTCATGCACCAACAGACATGACCCAGGTTCATCAGGTCGTATTTGTTTCCGGGGTCATCGCTCAATAGCCGTTCGAGGTAATCTTTGGCTGTATCAAACTTCCCAATAATGAACGAGCACCATGCCAGGGGTCGTCTGATCTTGTGGTTTTCGGGCAACAGCACTTCCAGCTTAAAATACACATCCAGTGCCTCTTCGTACCGTTCCAGGTGAATCAGACACTGACCGATGCTTGCCTGTATCTGTAAATCATCCGGTGATAGCTTCGAAGCGTGACGGTAGTGCTTGTATGCTTCATCCCAGCGGTTCAACGCCTTACAGCAGAAGGCAAGCTTTTTTACAATCCACAAACGATCCGATTCAATCAGGTCAGCACGTTGATAGTAATCGTATGCATGAGAAAACGCTCCGGTCTTTTCATAGCAGAACGCTATTTTTTCGAATAATTCAATGTTGGATGTGTCTTCCTGGATAATGGCCAGAAATATTTTCAGGGCATCCGGGTAGAATTTTTTATCGAAGTAAAACTCAGCAATATTTCTGATCGTCTTTTTGTCAGATACCAGGTGTTTTACAAAAGATGTCTCATACAAATCCAGCTTCATGGCGAAGATATCATCAAATTCGCTTCGCCAGGGATGCAGCTTAAAGAAGCGGTATAAGTCCTGAAAATACTGGGTATATATGCTTTTTGACATCGCGAAGCTATTGATCAGCGCTTCATCCTTTTCCAGTTCGCTGATGCTTTTCATCTCAGCATTCAGCATAGTCATCATCATGGTTTTTTGCTGCTCGGGCACCATTCCCAGGTTCAGGCAAAATGAATATTTATCCGAGTTACACATAAAATAGGTGCTTTCCAGCTTCTCGGCAAGAGGTGTGAGGTCTACATTACTTGCCGGGTCTTTGATGATTGGCTCTATGTATTGATTTTCAATGTAAAAGGGAACAAACCAGTTGCTTATCTGCTGAAAAAAAGGAAATCCCTTTAGCTGCGAAAACGCACTGATAAACACATCCATGCCTTCCATCTGCATTTCAGTAAATTCCTGCAGTTTGTTCAGCAAGTCGGGTACATCCTCAAAGACCGTCTCCCAGTCGGGGTTCTTCTCTTCAGAGAAGTCATCCTGAGTGATGCTGTTCAGGTCAAGCTTTTCTTCAATCTTCGGTCGCATCCTGACCATCTCGGGCAGGATTTCCTCTTCCCACTTCTTTTTGACCTTATCTGTTTCTTTTGCTTTGGTGAACTGAATCAGGATGGCCTCAATGTTCTGTTCAATGTCAGGAAATTCTTTCAGTGCCAGGGTTTGTTTTTCGAGTGCCGGGTACAGGTAAAACCGGTTGTTATACTTCAGGAACCCCATAAAAATGCCGACCATAGCCCGTTCCCATACAAATGCTTCCCGTTTTTCGATGAACCTGAACAGTATATCGAACTTATTCACATCGAAGTAGCGCAGCAAACTAAGTGTCAGGGAGCTAACAACCAAGGCTTTGTCATGCCATGGCAGTGTTTCGGAGTCACATACGGCCTGCAGCAGCTCTATTTCTATTTCTGCATACCTGTCTGACAGCCAAATGGTATTGAAAACCCTGATCAGGGCCTCCTCTCTTGACCCATGGGGTTCTTCTCCCGACAGCTTTACCCCTTTTAGTATGCCCGACAGTTCACGGTCGAATGTCATGCTTTCGATCACATGGGCAGCATCACCACGCTCCATGCGAGAGCTGCGCATCAGCGACTTTTTTATCTGGCAGGTTATGAGGGTTCCATCGTTGGCAAGCAGTATCTCCTGAAGCTCATCTGCCAGCTCAAGCAACGAACGAACCAGGTAGTGGTATACCTTTTCGCGTTCAGGATCTCTTACTGCCGAAAACGAGTGCTTTAAAATGTTTTTGTATGTATCAAGCAACTCATCCAGCGTTTCATTCAAAAACTCTTTGTTGGATTGCTTCACCATCCCACGAAGCAAAGAAATGGCCTCAACAAGCCTCCTGCGGTGCAGCAGCTTGCATATGTTCCGGTATTCTTTTGCTATGGTTTTTGGATTCATATCAGTGGAATGTGTTGTGAGTTGTGGGTTGCGGGTTATGGTGTATAATATATCGGGCCTTCAATTCCTAATGGGATGTTGAGCAATATCCAGGCGATAAACATGGGGATCCTGACGATCATAAAGGCGATGGCATAAGGGAGCATCACCGATATGATGGTACCTATTCCCACATTCTTCACATATTTCTGGGCGAAAACGATCACCAGCGGGAAGTATGGCAGCAGCGGTGTCAGAATGTTCGAATAGGAGTCGCCTATTCTGTAGGCAGCCTGTGTTGTTTCGGGGGAGTATCCCATCAGCATGAGCATGGGAACAAATATGGGTGCCAGGATAGCCCATTTTGCCGATGCGGAGCCGATGATCAGGTTGATCCCTGATGATACCAGGATGAAAGCCACCAGCAACGGGATGCCGACAAAGCCGATGTTTTGCAGGGCAGCAGCGCCTGAGATAGCCAGAATGGAACCCAGGTTAGACCAAATAAAGAACTCTACCAGGTGGGCTGCCACGAACGCCAGCACGATATAGCCTCCCATGGTTCCCATGGCTTCGGCTGTCATTTTGGAAACATCTTTATCGCCTTTGATGGTTTTGGCTAAGAGGCCGTAAACCAGGCCAGCCACAAAAAACAGTATGAACATCAAAGGAACGATGGAGTTGTAAAATGGGTTCATACTCCCGTCTTCACCTCTGAGAACACCATTGTTGGGAATCGTCATCCAGGCAATCAGACCGAGGATGATCAACACAGAAACACCGGCCCATTTCAGCCCTTTTTTTTCATCTGCCGAAAATGTATTGGCGTAGGTTTCATCATTTTCACCATCATAGACGCCCAGGCGGGGAACGATAATTCTTTCGGTGACCCAAGTGCCAGCCAGTCCAACCAGTGGCACTGAGGCTGCCATCAAAAAATAATTAGACAGTGGGTTTACGGTATAGGCCGGATCCATGATGGTAGCAGCCGACTGTGTGAAGGCAGCCATCATAGGGTCAAGGCCTGTGGGAAGAAAGTTGGCCCCAAAGCCGCCTGAAACGCCTGCAAAGGCTGCAGCCAGTCCTGCCAGCGGGTGCCTTCCCATGCCTTTAAAGATGGCAGCACCGAGCGGTATGAGCACCACATATCCGGCATCAGCGGCTACTGAGCTGACCATGCCGGCTACTACAATGGAGAAGGTAATCAAAGACTTGGGAACTTTTGAGACGAACACACGTAAGGCTATAGATATCAACCCACTACGTTCAGCAACGCCGATACCCAGCATAACCACCAGCACCAATCCAAGCGGTGGAAACTTGGCAAATACTTCAACCATTGATGTCAGTATCCTTTGTATCCCTTCTGCATTGAGAAGGTTAACAGCCCTGATAGGCTCCGTAATTGCCGGAGAGGGATGCTCAGCACTCACACCCAGGGTACCAAAGATCCATGATAATATCAATACGATACCAATTAAGATAGCGAACAGGCTTACAGGCTGGGGCAACTTGTTGCCAACAATCTCTATTCTGTTGAGCGCACGCTGCATCATACCAGGCTTTTGTAACTTTTCCTCAGTCATAAAAAAAATGGATTAAGTGAATAACATTGAATGATTATTACAGACTATAACTTCTGATAAACAGCCCGTTTCTACAATGGCTTCTCCGGTCGAAAGCAACAAAAATAATGGTTTCGTATCAAAAGGGGAAATTTTTCTTACCGTATAATGGTCACCGAGCCTTCGGCAAAGCGTATTTCACCCATGCGTTCATATTTAAGCACATAGAAATACACCCCGTCAGGATGGCCTTGTCCATCCCACCAGTTGTTATAATAATCAGTATGTTCAAACACCTTTTTTCCCCATCGGTTGTATATAACGATTTGTGAAACAGGGTAGTGCTCCATATTCAAAATCTCAAACACATCGTTGATACCATCTGCATTGGGGGTAAATACATTGGGGATGGTCAGCTCACAATTCTGGTCAGAGAAGTCGAAGTTGAATATATCCTGACAACCGGTAAGTGTATCCAGCACCATCAGTGAATAGGTGGCCGGTTCTTTAGCCATGATGGTGTCAAATATCCGGCCGGGCAGGTCTACTCCGCCCAGCATCCACTGATATACCCAGTCGAAATCACTGCCTCTGACCGGGAAAGCCCGCAAAAAGCTCGAGTCTCCTTCACAAACAGGAATCTCCAGGTCAGAAACGATCTCTGCCTGGGGAAGTGGCAATATGGTTACTGAGAGGGTGGTGTCGTAAAGGCATCCGAAATCGTCTCTCACCTCAAACCTGAACGTATACTCTCCTTCCGTATCTTTGGAGTATTGTGCCGGATTTCCAGAGATCATGGTATTGTTCTCATACCATTGCTCATGAACTATTTCAGGAGTAAATATCAAAGAATCAGGATAAAAGCTTTCATTAAAAAACAGGCTCCATCCATGTATAAATCCATTGTCGCCATACTGATTGTCGAACACCCTGATTGTCCAGCGGCCGTTAAGCGGACAGCCGGTAAAAGTGTTAAATGATTGTTGTGGCGTATAAGATCCTGATGGCATGTACGCAGCGTTAAAGTAATAGTTACCGGCCATATCGGTATACGCATGGTATTCGGGTGTCGTATCGTCCATGTATCCGAATTCCGGAAGTGGAGAAAAGCAATACTGGTAGCCCCGCCCCGGGGTTATGGTATCCCATATTACCGGTTCCCCCAGGTTGGCACCTCCTTCACTATGGCTCTTTAGCAGTATGGTGCTTCCATTTGGACATTCCAGTTCGAACTGTAACTGCCCGTAGTCTGCATGGTCAACATAAAGGCATATCCTGTCAAAATCCATCTCCGATGCGATGACCATATCATGTTCAAAAACATCAAATTCAAGGCTTGAAGAATAAATGCCCTCATTTGGTTTTGGGATGTTTACGGTTTCCATCACAGAGGTAGGAAAACCTGTCCAGGTGGTTACGTTTGCATTGCCCACCAGGCTAAACACTTCTTTGGCACAGGCCTCTTCAAGGCTGGAGATGGTGTTGTTGAAGTTTGGGTAGGTGCCCACTTTCACCACCTCGGTAACTGACAGGGAGCAACCATTCTCAGGATCCTCAACCCGCAGGGTAAAGGGATATGCTCCGGGGCCTGCGAAGGCATGTGAGACCAGTGAATCATGATAGGTGGTACCATCAAAATTCCAGTAATAAACGAAGCTGTCCCTGTTAAAATCGATGGTATCCGACTCATAGGTGACCAGGGCACGAAACGATTCAACGCCCACTGTTTCGGGACAAAACAACAAGGAGCCGCTAACCGCTTCCACCCTTACTGTGAATGACTCGCAAAGATCTTGAGACATCGTGCTGAGAACGGGCGCCAGCAGGAGGACAGACAGAAGGAGTGACTTATATTTCATAAGATTCAGGATAAATTCCGTGTAATGTAAACTAAAAAACCATAGGTTTTATTTTGCAGGGTATGAAGAACCATCCCATCAAAAGATCAAAATTATAAAAAAAACCACAACACATTGATTTACGAGTTGAAAAGCTTCTACCTGGTGGTAAAAGAGATTATTTAAAATCGTAATTTTGCACTCTATGAATAACATCAGAAATTTTTGTATTATCGCCCATATTGATCATGGGAAAAGTACCCTTGCCGACCGCCTGTTGCAGATGACCAACACCGTTCACGACAGGAACTTCAAGGATCAGATTCTCGACAATATGGACCTTGAAAGGGAGCGTGGTATCACCATAAAAAGCCACGCCATACAAATGGACTATTTGCATGAAGGCAAGCCTTATGTGTTAAATCTGATCGATACTCCCGGACATGTGGATTTCAGCTATGAAGTATCACGTTCTATAGCTGCCTGTGAGGGCGCCTTGCTGATTATCGATGCATCGCAGGGTATCGAAGCACAGACTATATCAAATCTGTATCTGGCGCTGGAACAGGATCTTGTGATCATTCCGGTCTTAAATAAAATGGATCTCCCGGGTGCCATGCCGGAAGAAGTCAGCGACCAGATCGTTGACCTGATCGGCTGTGATCATGATGACATTATACCTGCAAGCGGTAAAACCGGATTCGGTGTGGACCAGATCCTGACAGCCATTGTTGAACGTGTCCCACCTCCAAAAGGAGATCCTAAAGCACCTCTTGAAGCACTGATCTTTGACTCGATGTATAACTCTTTCAGGGGCGTGATTGCCTATTTCCGCGTGTTCAATGGCGAGATCAGGAAAGGTGATCTGGTTAAGTTTATGAACACCCGCAAAGAGTATAACGCCGATGAGGTTGGCGTATTGAAAATGGCACAGATGCCCAAACCGGTAATCTCAGCCGGCGACGTCGGATACATTATATCAGGCATCAAGGAGGCCAAGGAGGTAAAGGTAGGTGATACCATAACCCATGTACACAGGCCCATATCCCAGGCTATACAAGGTTTTGAAAATGTTAAACCTATGGTGTTCGCAGGCATTTACCCGGTCGACACCGACGAATATGAAGACCTGCGCACCGCCATGGAGAAGTTACAGCTTAATGATGCCTCCCTGACATTCGAACCGGAATCTTCAGCGGCACTTGGTTTTGGCTTCCGTTGCGGCTTTCTGGGCATGCTGCATATGGAGATCGTTCAGGAACGGCTCGAAAGAGAGTTCGACATGACCGTGATCAACACGGTGCCGAACGTGTCCTATAAGGCTTATACCAAAAAAGGTCAGAACATGGTGGTGAACAACCCATCCGACATGCCGGGGCCCAATGAGCTGGACTACATTGAAGAGCCATATATTACCGCACAGATCATCACCAAGTCAGAATATGTCGGGGCAGTCATGTCTCTATGCCTCGATAAGCGGGGCGTGATAAAAAACCAGGTCTACCTGACTACCGACAGGGTTGAACTAACCTTCGACATGCCTCTGGCTGAGATCGTTTTCGACTTCTACGACAGGCTTAAAACCATTTCCCGTGGCTACGCCTCTTTCGATTATCACCCTACCGGATACAAACCCTCCAAGCTGGTGAAGCTCGACATCCTGCTCAATGGTGAGCAGGTAGATGCCCTTTCGGCATTGATCCATCAGGAAAACGCCTATGAGTTCGGCAAGCGTATATGCGAAAAATTGCGGCAGCTGATCCCACGGCAACAGTTCGACATTGCCATCCAGGCCGGCATTGGAGCCAAAATCATCGCACGTGAAACGGTGAAAGCCCTTCGCAAAGACGTTACCGCCAAATGTTATGGTGGCGACATCACCCGTAAACGCAAGCTGCTGGAAAAGCAAAAGAAAGGCAAGAAGCGCATGCGCCAGGTAGGCAACGTAGAGGTGCCACAACAGGCGTTTATGGCTGTGTTGAAGCTGGATGATTGATGCCAGTTGCAGGCATCTGTAGGGGCGACCCTTGTGGTCGCCCGTTTCCGGGTTATGGGAAATAACCGCAGAGGAACGCAGTGTTATTCGCAGAGTTACGCTGTAGGGGCAACCCTTATGGTCGCCCGGTTACCGGGTTACCGGGTTGCATAGCACCCTGTCTTCTCGAACGAAGTAAGAGACCCCCTACAGACCAAGGGCTACCGGGTTACCCCCCTGTACGGTGATAACAATCTCTCCCTTTACGGTACGGTCTGAGAATATGGCGATCAGTTCGCCGAGGGTGCCTCGCACATGCTCTTCATAAAGTTTGCTGATCTCACGGGAAACGGATGCCTGGCGTTCCTGGCCAAAGACAGCACTCAGGTCGTTAAGGGTTTTGACAAGCCGGAACGGAGACTCGTAAAAAACCATGGTACGCGTTTCTTCGCTAAGGCCTTTCAGACGTGTCTGCCGCCCTTTCTTCACAGGAAGAAAGCCTTCAAAAACAAACCTGTCGCATGGCAGCCCCGAACACACCAAAGCCGGAATAAAGGCCGTTGCTCCGGGCAGACATTCTACCGTTATACCTTCTTTAATACATTCCCTTACAAGCAAAAACCCCGGGTCGGAAATGCCGGGCGTCCCGGCATCGCTGACAAGGGCCATTACCATGCCCGACCGGATCTTTTCAATGAGCGAAGCTACCCTCTTATGCTCATTATGCTGATGATGCGATTGCATTTGGGTCTCTATATGATAATGCTGCAGCAAACGGGAACTGTTGCGCGTGTCTTCTGCCAGGATCAAAGAAACCTCCTTCAGTACCCTTACGGCCCTGAACGACATATCCTCCAGGTTTCCTATGGGTGTGGGTACGATATATAACCTGGACATAGTCACATTTATTATTAGATTTTCATGTTTACTAGGCGTGAGACAAGACAAGACAAGACAAGGCATGCCTTGTCTCTACATATCAGACCTTTGACCTTCGACCTTCGACCTTCGACCTTTCCCGGACAGACCAAGTCCTGTCCCTACCATAAACAATTCAACAGTTCAACAACTCAACAATTCAACTTCCTACCGGTCCAGGTATCGGCGTTGAACAAAACCTGCCAATTTTTCTATGGTCTCTGCTGAACGTTTCGCATCCCAGTGATGAACTGCGGTAAGCTCGTTCAGGTAGCCAAAAGCCTCTTTCATTGAACCCATATTATTCAATTTGGCAATGGCCTCGTTATATACCTGAATATCACCCTCAAACAATTCATTAATAAAAAGGAACTTCTCATTCAAACCGATGGCATCCTTAATACTATTTATGGGATGCTGCTGAAGGCGGGCGCCAATGCTTTTGTCTTCCTTCTGGCCCGATATCCGTTGATGCAGGGAGTTGTCATCCTGACCAAACTGATCTCCGATGGAGCGTGTCTGATGTTGAGAAAACAGATCTATAACTGTTTTGCCATTACTTCCTTTGGCATCACCAGGGTTATTTTTTTCTGATTGACCGGGTGAAGCAGCAAGCTGTCGTGCAGAAGTGCCGGCCGGCTGACCCTCAGGGGAGCTGTCAGCAATAGCCTTTTCCTCCTCGTCGAGCTCTTCTTCTTCAAAAAAAGAGGGAATGGGCTGATCCTCCGCCTGGGTGGCATCTTCAGATTTGTCAACAGTTGGTTCATGGGCATGTCCGGCCTCACAATGCTTCTTCAGGGCTTCATAATTGCGGTATAAAAGCCGCAGGTCTTCAAGCATCAGGTCAATATCAAGGCAAAGCTCCCTGTCGCGATCATGTTGGATGATGTTTGCCCTTTCAACGATGCTCTCCAGTATCTGTATCGTATCCTCAATAATATGATGCTTCTTCATGGTTACCAGTTAATCAGTGTGTATTAATGTGTATAATGAAAAAATGATTGGCTTATTGTGTGAACTTAATGATTATTTTTGTACATGAGGGTTGCCAAAATGACCATGTAAAGGTAATAAAGATTAAAGAGAACATGATATGTTTCTTGAAAATGACGTAGACAGATCGAGGCGCAGGGGCTGGATTGAAGTGATTTGCGGGAGTATGTTTTCAGGCAAGACAGAGGAGTTGATCAGGCGGTTGAAGCGTGCACGGATTGCCAAACTACATGTTGAAATATTCAAGCCCGCCATCGACAACAGGTATGACGAAGAGCTGGTAGTCTCCCATGATGCGCGTGAGATCATGTCGACTCCGGTACCGTCATCCTCAAACATCATTTTACTTGCCAATGATGTGGACGTTGTTGGCATTGATGAAGCACAGTTTTTTGATATGGGCCTGCCTGATGTATGCAGTCAGTTGGCGAATAGTGGCACCCGGGTGATCATTGCAGGTCTTGATATGGACTATAAGGGAGTGCCATTCGGCCCGATGCCTTCACTTCTTGCCATGGCAGAATATATCACCAAGGTACATGCTATATGTGTTAGATGCGGATCGCTGGCACAGTATTCCCACCGCATCATTGCCGGTGATAAACTCGTAGTACTTGGAGAAACAGATATCTATGAACCGCTTTGCAGGCAATGCTATGACAACGCATCGCATTGACCGTCCGGCTCATTTCAGCCTTTTCTGTATCTCGGCAGTTTCTTTTTCGAAGCCAGGTTTGTTTAGCAAAGCGAACATATTCTTCTTGTATGCCTCAACGCCAGGTTGATCGAACGGGTTAACTTCAAGTATATACCCACTGATTGCACAAGCCATTTCAAAGAAATAGATCAATTCGCCGAGGCTATTTTCCGAAAGATCCGGCAGTTCGATCTCAATATTGGGTATACCACCGTCGACGTGTGCAATCATCGTACCTGTGGCAGCCATTTTATTGACATGGCTTAAACGCTGGCCCGCCAAAAAGTTCAATCCATCCAGGTTGTCGCTATCAGAAGGAATCTCTATATCTGTGCGTGGACTTCGAATATTTATGACCGTTTCGAAGATGTTCCGGAGACCTTCCTGAATGTATTGACCCATAGAATGCAGGTCGGTGGTAAAGCTAACACCTGCCGGGAAAATCCCTTTCTGGTCTTTTCCTTCACTCTCACCATAAAGCTGTTTCCACCATTCAATCAAATAAAATAGTGAAGGGGTATAGCCCGCCAGGATTTCAATCGTTTTTCCTTTTCTATACAGAATATTTCTGATGATTGCATAAAGGGCAGCAGGGTTTTTGAATAGTTCGTCTTCCTTTCTTAAGAAAGCTTCCATTTTGGCTGCGCCGTCAACCAGTTTCCGTATATCAAAACCGGCAGCAGCAATGGGAAGCAAGCCTACAGGAGTCAGCACTGAGTAACGCCCTCCAACATCGTCAGGTATCACATAAGATGAATAGCCCTCATTGTCGGCCACCTGTTTCAGGGCACCCCGTGAAGCATCCGTAATGGCATAAATCCGTTTGGCAGCACCTTGTTTGCCGTATGTATTTTCCAGATGGTTTTTCAACATCCGGAAGGCCACTGCAGGTTCTGTTGTGGTTCCTGATTTGGAAATTACAATAACAGAATACGACTTGTTGGTTAGAAACTCCAGGAGTTGATGCATGTATTCTGCATCCAGGTGATGGCCTGCATACAACAGGATGGGTGCATTTCTTTCGGTTTTGTTCAGCAGGTTGGTAAAAGAATGACCAAGAGCCTCAGTAACAGCACGGGTACCCAGGTATGAACCACCAATTCCGGTAACAACGACATAGTCAGATTGTTCTTTGATCCGGGCGGCATCATCATGTATTTGGGACAGCAAAGCTTTGCTACAGCCTGATGGCAAGTCGATCCACCCCAAAAAATCGTTACCCGTACCGGTTTTATTGTAAAGATGATCGCGGTGCAGCGACAATTCCGACTCAAACAAACGGATCTCTTCCGTTTCCACGAAACCGGCAATATTTCCGGTATTAATTTTTAATCCAATCATTGCAGTATTAATCGAGTGTTCTGGCTATTTCTTTTATTTCAAATGATTCAATAATATCTCCGACCTTAATGTCGTTGAAACGATCAATATTCAGGCCACATTCATAGCCTGACGACACCTCTTTTACATCTTCCTTGAAGCGCTTCAGGGATCCCAGCGTTCCGGTGTATACCACGATGCCATCGCGGATAAGCCGTATATTTGCATTACGGTGTATCTTTCCATCGAGCACCATACATCCGGCCACCGTGCCAACTTTGGTGATCTTGAACACATCCCTGACTTCGAGGTTGGAAACGATTTTCTCTTCGATTTCAGGAGACAACATCCCTTCAATGGCAGATTTGATTTCATTGATGGCATTATAAATAATGCTATATAAGCGAATGTCTATCTGTTCATTTTCGGCAAGCTTTCTTGCAGCCATTGATGGTCTGACCTGGAATCCTACTATTATGGCATTGGATGCCGAGGCAAGCAGCACGTCACCTTCGGTCACCGGGCCAACGGCCTTGTGAATGATATTTACCTGAACCTCTTCTGTCGTAAGTTTCAACAGTGAGTCACTCAAAGCCTCAACAGAACCATCAACATCGCCCTTCACTATCACGTTGAGCTCTTTGAAGTCGCCGATCGCAATACGACGGCCAATCTCATCCAGCGTAATATGTTTCTGTGTACGTAAGCCCTGTTCTCTCATCAGTTGCTGGCGCTTCGTAGTGATAGATTTAGCTTGCTGCTCACTCTCCATCACATTGAATATATCTCCGGCCTGAGGTGCCCCGTCCAGACCAAGTATCAGAACAGGACTCGAAGGTCCGGCTTCTTTGATACGCTGGCCACGTTCGTTAAACATCGCCTTTACCTTACCGTGAGTGGTTCCGGCCACTACGATGTCACCAACACGCATGGTGCCATTTTGCACCAGTACCGTAGAAATATAGCCACGTCCTTTATCCAGAGATGATTCAATAACGGTTCCTACACCTCTTTTAGAAGGATTGGCAGTTAATTCAAGAAGTTCGGCTTCCAGGAGAACTTTTTCAAGCAGGCCGTCTACGTTGATTGCCTCTTTTGCTGAGATTTCCTGGCTCTGGTATTTTCCGCCCCAGTCTTCGACA
>SKYG01000241.1 GCA_007128045.1 Bacteroidales bacterium
ACAGAATGTGTTTTAACACACACAAGTAATCTTAATTTGAACAACTTCAGAGACCTGACCATAACCAACAGTATTATAATAGGTAATTTATATTATGCCAAATTTTTAACACTTGCAAACAGTATTTTGCTAAGTACAAACACTGCAGTATTATGGCAGGTTGAAAACTCAACCATTCAAAATTGTGTCATAGTAAGTGCTTTATCGAGTAGGGGTTCTTTTAATAATAATAGTGTTTTGAACAATGTTCTTTTTAATGTTCAAAGTACATTTAACTGGGGTGTCAGCAATGTACACAGCAACAATTACTACAGTGTGGGGCGCGACAACTTTTTTGTGGATCAGGATGGCGCACAATATAGTTATACTGATGATTACAGCCTGCAATCGCCAGGCCAATATTTAGGTAACGATGGCTCCCAGGCAGGCATTTATGGTGGGATGCACCCGTTCAAGGAAGGGTCAGTACCGATGATCCCGCATGTGGTTAGAAAAAGTATCTCACATTCTATTGATGCGGAAGGAAAGCTACAGGTTGAGATAGAAGTTTCAGCACAGGATCATTAACCTGAAAAGCTTTAGCCATGAAAAAGTCCTATAGAATCATTTTTATGCTGCTATGGTTTGGTCTGCTGCATGCGCCACCTGCCATCTATTCCCAATCGATCAATGCCTGGGAATATTGGTTTGACGACAATTATGCGGCCAGGGTTACACAGACAATCAGCGGAACCACCACTTTGCAGCTAAATACTGGCATTCCTGCAAGCCATTTAAACCCTGGCCTGCACATACTGCATATCCGGTTTCGTGATTCAGAAAACCGTTGGAGTGCACCCATCAGCCAGCTGTTCTTTAAAGGTGGCCAGCATGTGGCCACTTTTGAATACTGGTTCAATGATGACGTGGAGAACAAAAGCACTCTGGCTGCCAATCACGCAGCAGACTTCACACTGACAACCTATATTTCCACTGCAGATCTGAACCCGGGAATGCACCAGATGCATTACCGCTTTGTAGATGCAGCAGGTGTTCACAGCCCGGTCGAAAGCCGCCGGTTTTGGAAATCGGGTCAAACGCTTAAGGAGTTCGTGTATTGGTTTGACGACAAGATCAGTGATGCAACCAACGGCGAGATGTCGGGGGTGGTGTCTGAGACCTGGAAACACGAAATCAATGTAGAGAGGGGCCTGAACTTTGACCATATGCATGTAAGGTACCTCGATGCCAGCAACTATTGGAGCAGTGTGTTGTCTTTAGAAGCACCCCCTCCACTTGCAGATTTTTTTACCATCAACAACCGATATTTTGTCACGTTTAACAACACGACCCGACTTGGAACAAGCTTTCACTGGGATTTTGACGATGGCACAGAATCGACCCAGGTAAACCCCTCGCATACCTATGAGGGTCCCGGCGAATACCATGTATGCCTGATCGCTGAAAACAAAATGGGTTCAGATACAATTTGTCGCTATGTGACATTGCGTGGCATCTCATCAGTGATGCCGGAAAGAGCAGGTAATGCCGGCTTTGCCACACTTGTAGTCAATGGTGGAGGCCTGACCGAGGCTACCACCGTGGTATTGTCGCGCGAGGGCCACCAGACCATCCACGCCGATACCACCATCCTGATGCAGCCCGGACGGCTGCAGGCCAGGTTTAACCTGAGCGGCAAACCTCTTGGAGAATGGGATGTAGAGGTCAGGGTGCCACAAGATACCACGATGACGGTACCCGGTGGACTGGTCATTGAAGAGGGTCGCCCGGTCGATTTCTGGGTGGAGGTGAGCGGTCGTGACGTGGTGATGGTGAACCGCTGGCAGACCTTTACGGTAAACTATGGTAATCTGGGCAACAATGACATCTTCTCAGCACCATTTTGGTTACTTGTTTCGGATGTTCCTGGTTTGGAACTGGAGTTTCTTTCTAAAAAGCCTGACCTACCTCTCAACAGCGACGAACTGTGGGAAACTATCCGCGACTCGGTGCCTATCTGGTTCCCCATCGACAGCCTGGGCGACATGCCATTCAAAGCGAGAGTGTATCCACTGTTCATCCCACTTGTCAGAGCATCCGAAACCAACAGCTTTACCTTCAGGATAAAATCGCCTCAGAACTACAGAATGATAACCTGGGTTAACCCAGACTGGTTTATAGACCTAAAAAGCAGTGATTATGAGCGGTGCATCAGATGGGCGCAGTTTACCGCCTTTGGCAGCGGATTGGTGAACCTGCTCGCCAGCCAACTTCCGGGTGCAGGATGTGTGACAGCCATTGCCATGGGATTTGCCACCTATGATTACAATGAAGCATCGTTAAGTAGCGCAGTATGGTCGTTGACCCGTGCAGCTATCGACTGTGTATGGGATCTTGGCAGTAACATCCCCATAATAAAATCATATGCACTGGTTAAAGAAATACTATCGATGGCTGCCAACATGTATGAAAATTATGAGGCTATAGAAGATTGTAAACGAAAATTCAAAGCCGACAAACAGAAGGAAAAGCCCATTGCTGCAGTAACCTCCTTCGACCCGAACGAGATCGTGGGGCCAGGTGGGTACACTGACAAGAATTACAACTTTGATGACATCAATTATCCATATATCATCTATTTTGAAAACCTTGACGATGCCACCGCACCGGCACAAGAGGTATTTGTCTATGACACGCTGGATGTCAGCAAGTTCGATTTGTCAACCTTCGAATTTGGCAATATCAGTTTTGGAGATACCATCATTTATGTGGAACCCGGCTTGAAATCTTACACCAACGACATCGACCTCAGGCCTGCCAAAGACATCATCTTACGGATCAATGGCCGGTTGGACATGGAGACAGCCGTTGTCAGGTGGTCGTTCGTCTCCCTTGACCCTGCCACCATGGATCTTACCGAGGACCCTTTTGGTGGTTTCCTGCCACCAAATGTCAACAGCCCGGAAGGAGAAGGATATGTGTCGTTCAACATCAGGCTCAAAGAAGGCCTCGACCACGGCACGGTCATCGAAAACCAGGCCACCATTATCTTTGACCTCAACAAACCCATCACCACCAACGTTTGGGTAAATGCCATCGACCGTGAACCGCCGGTGAGCGCCGTGAATGTCCTGGATGCAGAAGTCCACCCCCCATTTTTGGTTAGCTGGGATGGGCATGACGATCACAGTGGTATCAAGTATTACTCGGTCTATTATTCCAAAGATGGCGGCGAACCCGTGCTGTGGAAGCTGAATACGCGGCATAAAACTGACTTGTTTGCTGGAGAAACCGGCAGCGTGTATCGATTTTATTCTGAAGCTACCGACAGCATCGGCAACCAGGAATACAAAGGAGGCGCATACGATACCATGACTACGGTATTGGTGTCTGCCCGTGAGGCAGCCAGATCTGTCAGTAAGTTTGATGTGTTTCCCAACCCTGCAAACGACCGACTGAATGTGTCATGGCATTCAACCCTGACCAAAGAGGTTTGGTTCGTAGTATATGACGTTTTCGGGAAAGAACACAGACGAACATTCCTCGGCCAGGCAGGATATGGCGAGCAAGTCCTGACCATAGACATCAGCCAATGGGAGAATGGCATCTATTTTTGTGTGCTGGAATACGCGGGTGGCAGGGAGGTAAGGAAAGTCGTTGTTCAGTAGAACGTGAAATGTTTCTTTTCGTCGCCAGGATGCATGTTAGGAGGCAAGGAAGGTCGTTGTTCAATAGGTGCCTGTTTTGCATTCACTATTTTGGTTTCATCAGGTATATCAGTCCTGAGTACAGAACGATATTATTAACGCCGCCATTGGGTCTTTTCAGACCTGCGTTGCTGATGTGACGTATGCCCCCGGAAAGGTCAAGCCTTAGCCTGTCTGATAGTTGCACATCCAGGCCTGTTATGATATTGTCTGAAAAGATAAAACCTTTGGCTTGTCGTTCAGGAACACCTGAGACATAATGAGGACCTGAACCAAGTAACAAGTAAGCTGCCATTCTTCCATCACGAAAAGTTTTCCTGGCTGCAATTCCAACATTTAAACCAAACTCAAAACCGGATTCTTCCTTTGAAGAATTATTAGTTACTTTGTACTTCGTAATATTGAATTGCGGGTTTGGTATTATATCCACGGTAAAGGATTCTTTACTAAATATCGTAATGTAGTAGTTGACCTGAAGAAGTAACACATCGTAATGATAATTAACATCCAATCCATCCTGAAAACCATATCCAACAGCAAACCCGATCTTTCGCTCTTTTTTCCGGAACATGTCAGCTTGTGCAAAACCTGATACATGTATCACAGAAAGTAAGATAATAGCGAGATATTGTTTCATAAACCGGAGGATTTATCAGTCCATAAAAGTAAACAAAGTTCAAATAGGATACTATTTATGTCTCAAATACCTGGAATAAAAATCAGTGAATTAATTGCTGAAGCCATCAAACTAAGAAAGACATTGCATCGCTACCCTGAGGTTTCGGGGCAGGAGCGGCAAACAGCGGGATGGATAAAAGCATTTTTGGAAAAGTACAGACCTGATCAGGTCATAGAAGGCATAGGCGGCCACAGCATGGCAGCCATATTCGATTCTCAGAAAGAAGGTCCGACCCTGATGCTGCGGGCAGATATGGATGCCTTACCCATTCTTGAGGTCAATGACTTTCCACATAAAAGTCAATATGACGGTGTCTCTCACAAATGTGGTCACGACGGTCATTCTGCGATCCTGGCTGCCATTTCTGCAGTGGTTGCCAAAAACAGACCTTCAAAAGGCCGGCTGGTGTTGTTGTTTCAGGCCGAAGAAGAAACAGGCCAGGGGGCGGAGAAAGTTATCAAGGATCCTAAATTTCAGGACATCAAACCGGATTTTATTTTTTCCCTGCATAACCTTCCCGGTTTTAAAAAACATACGGTCATCATCAAGGAAAAAGCGTTTGCATCTGCGTCGAAAGGTGTGATCATCAAGCTGCAAGGCCGCTCATCACATGCTGCCCATCCTGAAAAAGGAAACAGTCCGGGGCCCATGCTGCCCGAACTGATCGACGGCTTACTGAAAATCCCAAAAAGTAAAACAGATTTTCAAGACTTTACCCTGATCACGGTTATCCATGTGCATATGGGAGAGGTAGCGTTTGGCACCAACCCCGGCGATGGTGTGGTGATGGCCACGCTAAGGAGTTATCGAAATATAGATATGCAAACCCTTACAGAGAAAGTTGAGCAACATGTCAGGACACTCGCTGCCAAATATAAGATCGATGCCGACATCAGCTATGCAGAAGTGTTTCCTGCCACCCATAACAATACGTGGTGTTGCGAAGTCATAGAGCAGGCAGCAACCGCAGGAAACCTTACCTTATACCCCATAAACCTGCCTTTCAGATGGTCGGAAGACTTTGGTCATTTCACATTGAATTATCCTGGTGCCCTGTTCGGCATCGGTGCAGGGAGAAATTATCCAAGCCTTCATCAGGGCGACTATGACTTCCCCGACGAAATCATCAAAACAGGCGTTATGATGTTTTACCATATCGCTGATCAGATTTTAAACCTTTCCAATAAAGATGTTTAGCACCTCATATATAGAAATCAGCCGTTCTGCTTACAAAAACAACATAAAGTATTTGACCAGTGTTGCAGGAAAGAATGTTGTTTTCTCTTCAGTAATTAAAGGAAACGCATACGGACATGGGATGGAACACATTATTCCACTGGCGGAAGAAGCAGGCATCAGGCATTTCTCTGTTTTCTCGGCTAAAGAAGCATATGCTGCCTATCAAATAACTTCGCCTGACGCCCGGATCATGATCATGGGACACATCGACCATGATGAGCTGGAATGGGCTATTGAGCATGATATAGAGTTCTTCGTATTTGACGATGATCGCCTGGGAAAAGCCGTATCAGAAGCAAAAAAACAAAAAAAGAAAGCACATATTCACCTTGAAGTGGAAACAGGTTTTCATCGTACAGGAATAGAATATGAGACACTCCCGGATTTGATGAAATACCTGAAATGTAACCAGGATCACTACATTTTCGAGGGTTTATGCACCCACTATGCCGGTGCAGAAAGCCTGGCCAACTATCTGAGGATAAAAAATCAGATATCAACATTTCGCCAATTCAGCAGGTACTTCAGCAGGCATGGATTGGCACCCAGGCTGAAACATACGGCATGTTCAGCTGCAGCACTGACCTATCCTACAACAATAATGGATATGGTAAGGTTTGGAATTGCACAGTTTGGGTATTGGCCGAGCCCTGAAACACAGATGTTCAGGTTTAAAAAAGACCAGGGAGCAGGCAATGACAAGCTAAAACGATTGTTAAGCTGGAAATCGAGGGTGATGGCCGTAAAAGAAGTAGAAGCAGGACAATTTGTTGGCTATGGATCATCCTTCCTGGTGAACAAAAAAACGAAGATCGCCATCATCCCAGTAGGGTATGCCAATGGTTTCAGCAGGTCGTTAAGCAATACGGGCCGTGTACTGATCAGAGGCAGACGGGTGCCGGTAATTGGCACAGTTACCATGAATACCCTGACGGTGAATGTCACAGATGTACCTGGTGTGGAGAAAGGTGATGAAGTGGTAATCATCGGCAAGCAAAAACGACTGTCTATCAGCATTGCTTCATTTTGTGAGATGAGTAACATGCTGAATTATCAATTGCTCACCAGGATACCATCAGATATTCCACGCACAATCGTCAAATAAAACGACATAAAGACTTAATAATGATTGGGATGAAACGCTTTAAAATTTTTGCCAGCGACAACAATGCACCCGTTCATGATAAGGTGTTCAACGCCATGCTGGAGGTAAATGAAGGCGATGCCATCGCCTATGGTGATGATCCTTATACCGATGAGGCCCTGCGGTTATTTAAAGAGCTGTTTGGGTCTGAAAGCAGTACGTATTTTGTGTTTAATGGTACCGGAGCCAATGTTTCTGCCATTTCACACCTGACCAGGCCGTACCACGCCATTGTAAGTTCTGACAAAGCCCATATACATCATGATGAATGTGGTGCCCCCGAGAAGTTTAGTGGATGCAAATTGCATGTACTTCCCTCTGACAATGGCAAGATCAAGCCCAATCAGATAAAGCCTTTGCTGCACTCTCTTGGCTTTCAACATCATTCTCAGCCAAAGGTCATATCTATTACCCAGGCTACCGAGATGGGAGCAGTGTATTCTCTGGATGAAATTAAGTCTTTGGCAGATTTTGCCAAAGAGCATGACATGTTTCTGCACATGGATGGCGCCCGGATCGCCAATGCGGCAGCATATCTGAATGTCTCATTAAAAGAGATGGTCACGATGTCCGGGGTGGATGTCCTGTCGTTTGGTGGCACAAAAAATGGGTTGATGATGGGTGAGGCGGTGGTTTTTTCAAACCCTTTGTTGGCAATAGATTATGAATATACCCGCAAGCAAAGCATGCAACTGGCATCAAAGATGCGCTACATAAGTGCTCAATTCAAGGCTTTGCTAAGTGATAGCCTCTGGCTTGAAAATGCCCGTCATGCAAACCACATGGCCAAACTACTGGAAGAAAAAATCAGAGAAATTCCTGAGGTACAGATCACACAGCCGGTGCAGATCAATGCCATTTTTGCCATTTTACCACCTGCAGCTATCGAAAAGTTGCTGAAAGAATTTTTCTTTTATACGTGGGATGCATCCCGCCATGAAGTCAGATGGATGACCTCTTACAACACCACTGAAGAAGATGTGATGTCATTCATTGCAGCCCTGAAAGCTGCTTTGAAATAGAATTAAAAATAACAACCCAGGCCATACGACAGGCTAAGTCCTGCGACAGGCCAAATTCTGTCGCTTCCAGATTCCCCTACGTGTTCTTGCGGACAGGCCAAGTCCTGTCCCTACCGGATTCCCCTGCGTGTTCTTGCGGACAGGCCAAGTCCTGTCCCTACAGCATTAACCACTTCCCAACTCCTCAACTCCTTAACTCCTTAACTTTTCAACTCTATTTACGGCCCATTACAAAACGATCCTTTCCATGGATGTCTTGCTTTAAGGTAATATCTGTAAATCCAATGTCCCCGATCAGCTTTACTGTTTCAGCACCTAAAGCCTCATTGATCTCGAAAAAGATCAATCCGTCTGGTTGTAACCACATAAGTGCTTTGTTTGCGATGGCTCTGAAATACTTTAAGGGATCATCGTCTTCCACAAATAGTGCCAGTTCCGGCTCGTGGGCAAGGACATTCGGCTTCATCACCATCTTTTCTGAAAACCTCACATACGGAGGATTGCTTATGACACAGTCGAATAATGGGGCTTCACCTGTGCCTTTCTCCAGAACATTACATAAAAACAGATGGATATCGAGTTTGTTATTGCAGGCGTTTCGTCTGGCAATGTCTAATGCGATTTCAGATACATCACAGGCATATACATCTGCATGTCCGAGTTGTTTTGCCAGGGCAATGGCGATACACCCACTTCCGGTGCCTACATCCAGGATTCTTATGCCGCTATCAACATTACGTTTTTTGTAAACTGAGGCAGCCCATAAAACCAATTCTTCCGTTTCAGGCCGTGGAATCAAAACACCAGGACAAACCTCCAACTCACAATCAAAGAAAGTAGTTATTCCGGTAACGTATTGCACTGGCATCCCTTGTTTAAGCAAACCCAGAGTATGCTGCAACATGGTTAAGGTCTGCTCAGCCAGGCCCTCCCCTGCCCTGATTACGCGTTGATCCGAACCAAGGTTCAAACAACGGAAGAAAACTTCCCCGCCAATTGCTGATGCTTCCTGCTTCTCGTAACATTCAGAAAGTTCACCAACAAACCAACGCCAAGCCCATCCAATGGTTGATTCATGGTTAATCGACATATCCTTTTACACTATATTTCTTCTCAATAGCAATGGCACTGCATGTTATCCAAAAATTAACGAATAACAACCATTCGCCTGCAAACTTTCAGGCAACATAAAAAGAGCACCAGTACCTTTAGTCATCATCCGGGTACAACAGGTATTGTGAACGAATGCTTTTATATGACTCAATCCCCGGTTTCCAGCTTTCTCTGATCAGCTCTGCAGACTTTCCATCTTTAAGTTGTTGTCTTAACTGACTGGTTCCGGCCAGTCGTTCGAAGAAGCTATTGAAAAATGAGTCCTTGTCTGCATACATTTTATACGCTTCTATGAGATAATCCAACTGTATCTCACCCATGCATTCCAATACCTCAAGAGGAATGGTACTAAGGTCTCTTCCATAACACCTATTGCCAAGCTGGGGAGGGTTAGGAGCTGCTTTTACGCTTAGAGGTGTAAACACATAGTCAAATCCTTTGTCCTTAAATGCTGGATGGCCATACACCTGAAAAGGCTTATCGGTTCCTCGTCCAAGGCTGATCTGTGTACCTTCAAAAAAGCATAGAGAAGGATACAGATAAATGGCATGCATATTGGGCAGATTGGGAGAAGGCTGCAAAGGAAGTGAGTACCTGATTCCAGAATGGTAGTTCTCAACGGGAATGACTGTAACATTACATGTAAGACCATCACCTAGCCACCCTTCGCCATTTACCATAAGGGCATATTCGCCGATGGTCATACCATGAACTACAGGCACTGGATGAAGGCCTACAAAAGAGGAATACGCAGGCTCCAGTACCGGTCCGTCTATATAATGCCTTAATGGGTTGGGGCGGTCAAGAATGATAACAGGAATTTTTTGGCGCGCGGCTTCCTCCATGATATAAGTCATCGTAGAAATATAGGTATAAAACCTGACGCCTACATCCTGAATATCAAAAACAATGACATCAATGTCATGTAAATGGGATGGGGCTGGCCTGCGGTTACTGCCGTATAGGCTAACGATCGGCAATCCTGTTTGTTTATCAACAGTGCTATCGACCCATTCACCCGCTGCAGCATCACCTCTAAACCCATGTTCCGGGCTGAATACTTTTACCAGATCAAAGCCTGCCCTAAGAAGTGTATCCACAAGATGTGTTGCCCCAAGCATTGATGTATGATTGCCAGCTACAGCAATTCGACGATGCTCCAGGAGCGGGAAATAGTCTTCAGTACGTTCTGCCCCGGTCTTTATCGTTTCTCTCGCTTCCTTTGTTTTCTGTGTATTGGCAGAACATGAATCATTCTGAAACGCCACCAGGCAAAGCAAAACAACCAACCAAACCAATCGACTTTTCATATTAATTCGCCCCGAATTATATTTGCACTTCTTTTTTGCTCATGATTGAGACGTGATGAATCGCCGTTTTCAGAAACGGGCGAAATATTTTTCGCCCCTACTTTTTGACCTTTCGACTTTTTGACCTTCAGACCTTTAGACTTTTCTTATCGTCCTTTCCGCATGATACGATGATCTTACGAGTGGAGCACTTTCCACGAACTGAAAACCTTTGTCTCTGGCTATGATCCCATAGCGATCAAAGTCATCCGGGTGCACATAATTTTTCACAGGCAGATGGTTTCTGGTAGGCTGAAGGTACTGCCCTATGGTTAACACTTTACAATTTACGCCAATGAGATCATCCATGGTCTCGTAAATTTCGTTTTCAGTTTCTCCAAGGCCCAGCATAATCCCTGATTTTGTGGTAATATTTGACGAAATTGCCATGTAAGCAAGAACATCAAGGCTGGTATCATAGTCGGCAAACACCCTTACCTCTCGGGTTAATCGCCTGACGGTCTCCAGGTTATGACCGACAACATCGGGTTTCTCATCTATGACGGTTTGAATATCTGCCACATTGCCTTTAAAGTCTGGTATGAGTATTTCAATGGTGGTTTCAGGAGCTATGGTTCTGACGTTTCGGATCGTTTCAGCCCAGACGGAAGCACCTCCATCAGTAAGATCGTCACGATCTACACTTGTAATCACACAATGTTTTACCCCCATGCTTTTAACGGCTTCAGCCACTCGCAGTGGTTCATTAGGGTCAGGTGGTAGTGGGCGACCAGTCTTTACATTACAGAACCGGCAATTTCGCGTACAAATGTCGCCCAGGATCATAAAGGTGGCCGTACCGGCCGACCAACATTCAGCCTTATTGGGGCAGGCACCGCTTTCACATATTGTATGAAGGTAAGAGGCCTCCAGCACACCCTTCACATGTCCGTAGTCCTGTGCTTTGGTAAGTTTTACACGAAGCCATTCTGGCTTACGAAGGTATTGATCGGCAGATACTTTCAATTTTACTACCCGTCAGGAGTTTGATTCGGCTGTCACCTCGGCTGCTGGTTCACCCAGGGAGTAGGCCGGACATAAAGGTTTGGTATTACAGGATGCAAGTGCCAGTAGAACCAATCCACAAATAAAGCAAGCAATCTTATTTTTCATATATTTAAAATTGTCTGATTGTCTGAATGTCTGAATGTCGAAAAGTCAAAAAAAAGGGGAAATCTTTTAATCATGCTCTTGTGTGTCAATGTGTTTGTCATGGTTCTTATGATGCCTCAACAAAAGTAAAGGAATAATTCTATTCAACAAAAAAAAAGAGGTTGCATTATTACAGGTAATGAATTGTACACAGAATAAAGTCAACCTCTTTTTGACGCAAGAAAATCTTTCAGTTTCCGACCAGAAAGATGGAATCACCATCTTTACTTTTCAGTACCTGAATTGATCTGGCATAATTCATGATGTTATTAATCACATGCTTACCGGGCAATGAGGCATAATCATTAGAACTTTTCGAACCGGTAATTGACTTAAAATACAACATCATTTCACTCTCAATAGTAGCGGATTGTTTCATAGGCATATGTAAATTTAATTTGGACATTTCAAGAGTAGAACGACAGCTTTGATCAAAATATTTTTTGCCGCATATAAATTTTGTATTTTTGGGTAATAATTATTTAAACCAAACACAATTTTATGAATTTGCATGAATATCAGGGAAAGGAATTGTTAAGAAGATGCCAGGTAGCCGTTGCTGAAGGAACCCTCGTTGAAAACGCCTCAGAGGCCATTGCCGCAGCCAAAGAAATTGAACAACGCAGTGGTCAGGGTGTCTGGGCTGTAAAGGCACAGATACATGCTGGCGGACGAGGTAAGGGTGGTGGCGTAAAGATCGCCAAAACCATTCAGGAGGTAGAACAATTTGCCAACAACATCATTGGCATGCAACTCGTTACGCCGCAAACTGGGCCACAGGGGAAAAAAGTTAGAAAAGTACTGATAGAGCAAGGCATCTATTATCCCGGTGAATCTGAGCCGGAAGAATACTACCTTAGCATATTGCTGAACAGGCAATCAGGAAGAAACATGATCATGTATTCACCTCGTGGTGGTATGAACATTGAAGAAGTGGCTGAAGAAACACCCGAGCTGATATTTGCTGAAGAGATAGACCCAAAGGTCGGACTTCAGGCCTTTCAATGCCGGCGGGTTGCTTTCAACCTTGGCCTTTCAGGCGATGCGTTTAAACATATGGTCAGGTGCGTGGCAAAATTATATGATGCCTATATCATGCATGATGCTACTATGCTGGAAATAAATCCCTTATTTAAAACATCAGACAATAAAATACTGGTAGTCGACACCAAAATGACCATTGATGATAATGCGTTGTTCCGTCATCCGGATATTCTTGGCATGCGCGACATCCTTGAAGAAGACCCGATGGACGTTGAAGCAGGCAGGCATGGGCTGAACTTCGTGAAGCTTGATGGGAATGTCGGATGTATGGTTAATGGAGCCGGTTTAGCCATGGCCACCATGGATATCATCAAACTTAGCGGCGGAGAACCTGCAAACTTTCTTGATGTGGGAGGCTCTGCCAACGCAAAAAGAGTTGAAGAAGCCTTCCGAATCATTCTGAAAGACCCCAATGTAAAAGCCATATTGATTAACATATTTGGAGGTATTGTAAGGTGTGACAGGGTTGCCAATGGCATTGTGGATGCTTATAAAAACATTGGCGACATACACATACCCATCATTGTACGCCTGCAAGGTACCAATGCAGAAGAAGCAAAAGCAATTATTGACCAATCCGGGCTGAAGGTACAATCCGCGATTTTACTTAAAGACGCAGCGGCATTGGTTGCCGCGGTTCTGGCACGATGATGGGCAACAAGCACCTTTCTGACTTTCGACTTTCGACTTTTGACTTTTGACAAATTATAAACAGATGAAAACCACTATATTCAAATCAATGCATGAAGAAATGGGCGCCCGCATGGTGCCTTTCGCCGGTTTTTACATGCCAATTCAATTCGAAGGTATTAATGCGGAGCATGAGACCGTCAGAAAAAGTTTGGGAGTATTCGATGTATCCCATATGGGTGAAATTTGGGTACGGGGGCCCAAGGCCCTGGAATTGATACAGAGAGTAAGCTCCAATGATGCATCTGTGCTAACTGATGGCAAGGTACAATATGCCTGTTTCCCAAATGATACCGGTGGCATTGTTGATGATTTCCTGGTGTATCGATTTGGTGAAGAAAGTTTTCTGCTCGTAGTCAATGCGGCCAATATAGAAAAAGACTGGGAATGGATCAACCTGCAAAACGAAGGAATCAATGCCTCATTAATGAATGCTTCAGATCAAATATCCCAACTGGCTGTTCAAGGGCCACTTGCCCTGAAAGCTATGCAAAAACTAACCAAAGAGGCTATTGTGGAGATGCCCTATTATACCTTTAAGAAACTCTCTTTTGCTGGCGCAGAAGATGTAATTCTCTCCACCACAGGCTATACTGGTTCAGGAGGATGTGAGATTTATTTCAATAATAATGATGGTATTACGATATATCAGGCTGTTCTGGATGCTGGTGCAGAATTTGGCATAAAGCCTATTGGATTGGCTGCCAGAGACACTTTGAGGCTGGAAATGGGGTTTTGTCTCTATGGAAATGATATTAATGATCAAACATCTCCAATTGAAGCTGGCTTAGGATGGATAACCAAATTCTCTGAAGGAAAAGATTTTATAAACAGAGACGAACTATACAGACAAAAGAATGAAGGGGTAACACAAAAACTGGTAGGATTCGAGATGCTCGACAGGGGTATTCCAAGGCAACATTACAGCATACTCGACCATGATGGTCAACATATTGGCGAAGTTACTTCGGGTACCATGTCGCCATCCTTAAAGAAACCCATTGGGATGGGATATGTCAAAACCCCGTTCGCTAAAGCCGGAAGTACCATTTATATTGAAGTCCGTGGAAAAGCATTAAAGGCGGAAATAGTTAAATTACCTTTTTACAAGCCTTAAAAGCCAAACATTGAGCTCACTCTTAAAAGTCTGTTTTTTGTGTCCCGCAGATTTCGCAGATAAACTCAGATATTAACCATTTGATTATCAGCGAAAATAAATCAGCGAAAATCAGCGAAAATCAGCGTAATCAGCGTAATCAGCGGGAGATACTTTTCAAAGTGGATTCAACCTTGATTCATAATATGTTACTAAAAAGAAACATTAAAAGATTTACAACTGTAATGTTCATTATTCTGGTTCTGATACCTTATAATGAAAGTCTGTCTTTTGGTTTCTTTGCCCATCGCAAAATGAACCGGATGGCTGTTTTTACTTTGCCACCGGAGATGATCGGTTTTTTTAAAAAGCATGTGGAGTATTTATCTGAGCGATCAATTGATCCTGATCGCCGTGCCCACGCGGTTGAGGGAGAGGCCCCAAGGCATTATATCGACATTGATCACTTTGGAGATAACCCCTTTGATATCATGCCCAGGAGGTGGAATGATGCGGTAGCTATGTTCAGCGAAGACACTCTCATGGAACAAGGGGTACTTCCCTGGCATATCAACACCATGATGTGGCGACTTACGTCAGCATTCGCAGATAGGGATGTCGACAGGATATTGTATAATGCAGCGCATCTAGGACATTATATTGCCGACGCTTGCACTCCGTTGCATACCACGAAATACTACAATGGGCGAACCCCGGACGAAAGAGGGATACATGCACTATGGGAAAGCCGGTTGCCGGAAATGCTCGCTGATGGGTTTAACTATTTCGTAGGAAGGGCAGATTATATTGAGTCACCTCTTGACAGAGCATGGGAGCTGGTAAAAATAAGTCACATGAAAGTAGACACCATATATATGGTATACGGAAAGATGATGTCAGAATTTACACCTGACCAGGTATATGCCCATGAAATGCGTGGACAAAGTACTGTAAGAACCTATTCACGGGAATTTGCGACAACTTTTCATGAAGCAATGGATCAAATGGTAGAACGACAAATGCGGCTGGCTGTAAAATCGATTGGCGATTTTTGGTTTACAGCTTGGGTAGATGCTGGTCAGCCAGATCTATATAAACTGGAAGAAAGGGCCATCAGTCAAAGACATCGCAGAATGCTTGAGAAAGAAGAGGCTACCTGGCAGGAAGTCGACAGCCCGGTAGGTAGGTCTAATCCCGAATAAGCCAGTGATTAATAATTTGTTAATTCAATAATACCGCTTTATTAAAGAATAAATAGTAATTTTGTACAGTTGTTTCCATTAATTTATCTGTTTTATTTATTAGTTACCATTCCAGAATTTTCTATGGGTTATATTAAGTTTGACAAAAACCAGCTGATAAATCTCGAATATTCGTTAGGCAAAGAAATGATTCGATCAAACCGTGCCGGTTCTTTCTCTTGTACCACTATTATCGGTTGTAATACAAGAAAATACCATGGTCTGCTTATCACGCCTCAACCCCAGCTTGACGGAGGCCGTCATGTGTTGCTATCGAAAGTTGATGAGACAATCATACAAAGAGAAGCAGCATTTAATATTGGTGTTAACAAATTTCCCGGGGCGTATAACCCTAAGGGTCATAAATATATTCGTGACTTTTCTGCTGAACTAATACCAGTGGTTACATACCGCGTTGGGGGTGTTGTACTTACCAAAGAAACCATGTTTGTTTCCAGGCAAGAAAGGGTGCTGATAAAATACACCCTCGTAGAAGCCCACTCACCAACAACCATAAAACTTCGTCCCTTCCTGGCGTTTAGAAACATCCATGCGCTGAGCAAAAAAAACATCGACCTGAACACACGGTATGATGTTGTTCCCAACGGTATCAAGGTGAAAATGTATGAGGGATACTCTGACCTTTACCTGCAGTTATCCAAAAAAGGCGGTGAATATGTGCATGTACCCGATTGGTATAACGACTTTGAATACCTGGAAGAAATGAAAAGGGGTTTTGAATGCCATGAGGATTTGTACACACCAGGGTTCTTCGAAATAGCTATTAAAAAAGGTGAAAGTATTATTTTTTCGGCATCCACTGAAGAGTCATCCCCTTTAACATTCTCAAAGTTGTTTAACCAGGAACTTAGCAAAAGGACACCGCGAAACACTTTTGAGAATGTACTAAAAAACTCGGCAGAACAGTTTTTCTTTTCAACCCATGAATCTTCCGGCATCGTAGCTGGCTATCCATGGTATGGTCAGATTGCCCGGTATACCCTGATCTCCTTGCCTGGTTTGACAAAAGCGGTGAACGACAGAGGTCTTGCAGAGAAGGTGCTAAAATCAATGATCAACAGCATGCAAGGACCTGTTTTTCAAGAAACCGATAGTGCGCAAAATGGTTTGGTCTCCTCTGCCGATACATCCCTCTGGTTTTTCTGGACTCTGCAGCAGTGCTTCGCTGGCGTTAGCAGTACCAGTTTATGGAATAAATATGGAAAACTTTTAACCATTATTCTAGATGGTTATGCCGACGGCAAGGTGAAAGGGGTAAGTATGCATGACAACGGTCTGCTGCATATTGATGCCTCCTATCCTGACCTCACCTGGATGAATGCCTGTTCAAATGGCACGCCGGTAACACCCAGATATGGTTATGTTTCAGAAATTAATGCACTTTGGTACAACGCCATCTGTTTTGCACTTGAACTGGCCCAATCCGCAAAAAAGAAACAATTTATATCACGTTGGCAACCAATATCTGAATCTTTAAAAGAGTCATTTAATACCATACTCTGGAACTCTCAACAACACTATATGGCAGATTTTGCCTATGAGGGAAAGCAAGATATGAGCGTACGTCCCAACCAGGTTTTTGCTGCTTCCCTCCCCTACTCACCCCTTAAGGAATCAAGAAGAAAACATATACTTGATGTAACCATCAAAGAGTTATTGACGCCCAGAGGCTTGCGCTCATTATCACCCAAAGATATCAGGTATAAAGGACATTATGAAGGAGATATTAACAAGCGGGAGTCTTCTCTGCATCAGGGTACGGCCTGGCCGTGGCTTTTAGGCCATTTTTCAGATGCATACCTCAATATATTCGGAACATCAGGGATGCCATTTATTGCCAAAATATTCGATGGATTTGAGGAAACCATGAAAGACAATGGTATCGGGTCAATCTCAGAGATCTTTGATGGTGACCCTCCACATCTGGCAAAAGGATCCATATCATTTGCCCCCAGTGTTGCTGAATTAATGAGAATATATTATTTGTTACACGAAACGCCTAACAATTAACGGATATAGTTTATGAAGGTTTTAATGTTTGGATGGGAATTTCCTCCACATATTTCCGGTGGGCTTGGCACGGCTTCTTTTGGACTCACTAAAGCGCTGCTAAAAACAGGTATTGATATTATTTTTGTAATACCTAAGGCCTATGGTGATGAAAATCCAGGTAAAGTCAGGCTTTTAAACGCTTCTGATGTCGCCGTTAGTATTACTGATGAAATCTTTAAATCGCACTGGGATCAGATATCCTATTTAGAAGTTGATTCAACGCTACTGCCCTATTCAACAGAAGATGAGTATTTCACTATTCTGGAAAAAATAGAGGCTGGCACCAGCAGTGAAAAGATCACCCTTGATGCTCAGAAGTATACATTTTCAGGAGGCTACGGAAAGAATCTTATGGAAGAGGTCAGACGTTATGCCCTTGTTGGAGCTGCCATTGCCCGCGACCATGAATTTGACCTGATCCATGCCCATGATTGGCTGACATATATGGCAGGAGTGGAAGCTAAGAAAGTTAGCGGAAAACCACTTGTCGTTCATATGCATGCCACTGAATTTGACCGTTCTGGAGAAAACATAAACCAATCGGTATTTGATATAGAGCGCTCAGGGATGATGGCAGCCGACAGAGTCGTTGCAGTAAGCAATATGACGCGCAGCATTGTAATAAACCGCCACGGTATAGATGAATCAAAAGTTATTACCGTTCATAATGGCGTGGAACCCCCCAGCACGACAAGCCAGGTTGAAAACAAGAAATTTGTAAAGGAAAAAATTGTCACCTTTCTCGGAAGAATTACCTATCAAAAGGGACCGGAATATTTTGTTGAAGCCGCATACAAGGTACTGCAGCGTGATCCAAACGTAAGGTTTGTCATGGCAGGCAGTGGCGACCTGTTAACAAAAATGATCAAAAGGGTGGCAGAACTTGGCATATCGACCAGGTTTCATTTCACCGGTTTTCTTAAAGGTGATGACGTGGATAAAATGTTTGGAATGAGTGATGTATATGTAATGCCTTCCGTTTCTGAACCGTTTGGGATATCCCCGCTGGAAGCTATGCGATCAAATGTCCCTGTCATTATCTCCAAGCAATCTGGAGTGGCTGAAATACTCAAACATGCCATCAAAGTTGATTTCTGGGATATTGATGCCATGGCAGATGCAATTTACGGACTGATTAACTATCCTTCCCTGCCACAAATGTTTAAGAGCTATGGCAAGGAAGAGGTAGACAATATCAAATGGGATCAGGCAGGAGTAAAAGTAAAAGAAATATATGACCAGGTATTGGTTGACTATCATACTAAATAACCTTTACCACTTAAATTACGATAATAAATACCTATGAAGTCAGTTTGTTTATACTTTCAAATACATCAGCCGTTCAGGCTGAGAACATATCGATTCTTCGATATTGGCAAAAATCACGATTACTTTGATGACTATGCCAACCGCTTCATTATGCAGCAAGTCGCCGAAAAATGCTATCTGCCTGCAAATACTCTTTTACTTGATCTTATTGAGTCGCTCGGAAAGAACTTCAAGGTAAGTTTCAGTATTTCAGGAATGGCATTGGATCAATTTGAGCTTTATGCACCCAAAGTTCTGGATAGCTTTAAAGAACTTGCAGATACCGGTTGCGTTGAATTTCTTACTGAAACCCACGCGCATAGCCTTGTTTCATTAAAAAGTAAAAGTGAATTTATCAACCAGGTAAAGATACATGCCGGCAGGATTGAAAGCCTGTTCGGACAAAAACCGGTAACATTCAGAAATACAGAGCTTATTTACAGCAATGAAATTGGTGATATGGTATTCGATATGGGATACCGTACCATGATCACGGAAGGAGCCAAACATATTCTCGGATGGAAAAGTAATAATAGAATGTATTGTAGCGCTACCAGCCCCAAACTAAAACTGTTACTAAAGAATTTTCAGTTATCCGATGACATAGCATTTCGCTTTTCTGAGCAAAGATGGAATGAATGGCCACTAACAGCTGAGAAATATGTTGGCTGGCTCTCTTCTATAGATTCGAAAGATGAGGTGATCAACCTGTTTATGGACTATGAAACATTTGGAGAACACCAATGGGAAGAGACTGGCATCTTCGATTTTCTAAAGGCTTTCCCTCCACTATTGATCAAAAAAACTAAAATGCGGTTTCGTACCCCTGCTGAACTTTCATCCAAACTGCAACCTGTATCTCCGCTACAAGTACCCTATCCCATATCATGGGCCGATGAGGAACGTGACCTGACAGCATGGCTGGGCAATGAACTTCAGGACGAGGCATTTAGCAAGCTATACGACATAGAAGATAAAGTACTGACATTGAATGATCCTGACATACTTCAGCAATGGAGGTATTTACAGACCAGTGATCATTTTTATTACATGTGTACCAAGTGGTTCTCAGATGGGATAGTTCATCGTTATTTTAACCCATACACCTCACCCTATGATGCTTTCATAAACTACATGAATGTCCTTTCTGATTTCACCCTCGTGGTGGAAGATAAGTATGCAGCTATCCCAAAAGACAAAACACCTGTAAAAAGAAAAAACTTAAAGCATAAAACACTCTGATCAAACCTGAGCTGAGAGGGAACCATTTATGCTTCATTAGTAATATCTTATCAGCGAAAACAATGTTATGTTTTCATTGGTACGTTATTTTTTTGTAAATTCAGCGGTTTTTTTGCTACCATAAAAATTTTAAAAATATATTGATTTAGACTAAGAATACTATGAAAGATACTATATTAAAACCTGACTATCTGTTTGAAGTAAGCTGGGAAGTTTGTAACAAAATAGGAGGAATCCATACTGTAATAAGCACAAAAGCCAATATACTGGTTAACGCTTTACATGACAACTACATATGCATTGGCCCCGATGTATGGAAAGAAACACATGGGAATCCGGAATTCGAGGAGGATAGGTTTTTATTTCGTTCTTGGCGCGAACAAGCCGGCAGCGAAGGTATCCACATACGAATAGGAAGGTGGAAGATCGCTGGTGAGCCTATTGCCATGCTGGTAGATTTCACCCCTCTGTTCGGAGAGAAAGATAAAATCTTTACCGATTTGTGGCTTAAATTCGGACTGAACTCTCTTAGCGGACAATGGGATTACACCGAACCAGCTTTATTTGGTTACGCAGCAGGACAACTTATCGAACATTTTTATAACTATCACCTTTCGGCGAGCGACCGCATAGCAGCTCATTTTCATGAATGGATGACAGGCAGCGGCGTGCTGTATTTAAATGATAAAATACCACAGGCAGGAACAGTTTTTACCACCCACGCAACATCTCTGGGAAGGTCGCTGGCCAACAATAAAAGACCGCTATACAGTCTGCTGAATAGTACCGAAATAAATACAGACGCACTTGCGCAGGAGCTGGGAATTGTATCCAGGCACAGCCTGGAAAAGCTTGCCGCCAATCATGCCGATACGTTTACAACTGTAAGCCCTGGCTTGATAAAGGAGTGCAGGCAATTTTTAGAAAAAGAGCCCAATATAATTACTCCCAATGGCTTTGACCCGGCTTGCATACCCAACGAAAATGATTATGCAGAGAAGAGGAACATGGCCAGGACACAATTGGTCAACCTTGCAAAAGGTGTAATTAATCAGAACATCCCGGATAACTGCATGCTTGTTGCTATCAGTGGAAGGTATGAATACCATACGAAAGGAGTGGATCTGTTCATTGATGCCTTATCTAAGCTGAATCAGAGCAACCCAAACAACACGATCGTTGCCTTCATTCTTGTGCCAGCCAATCAAACAGGTGTAAGAACAGAAGTAGTTAAAAGGATACAGAATCCGGATTATGCAGACCCCAAATCAGATGAATACATTACCCATATGATGGTTGACGAGGGATATGACCCAATACTGCAACAATTAAAACGTGTCAATATTCACAACATGCCGGATGACAAGGTAAAAGCAATTTTTGTTCCTACATACCTCAATGGTAGTGATGGTGTGCTAAATTTGAACTATTATGATCTGTTGACTGGCTTTGATCTGACTGTTTTTCCATCCTATTATGAGCCCTGGGGATATACATCCCTAGAAAGCCTGGCATTTCATATCCCAACAATTACAACCTCCACTACCGGTTTTGGTCAGTGGGTGATCAACAGGTTTGAACAGCATGAAAAAGCGATTACCATATTAGACCGAGATGATGATAATTATGATGAGGTTGTCGAAATGCTTTCAGCAACGCTTCTGAACATTGTAAATCAGGAGGGGTCTGGTACCTTAAGCGGTACAGGCGAAGGGTTCAACTCCTTAGCTCACTTAAATCTTAAAGAAGGAAGAATATTGGCGGGAACAATAGCTGAATCGGTCTATTGGGATAAACTGATTGATAATTACCATAACGCGTATGATTTGGCCTTGCACAAAGCTAATGAGCGTCACGACTTATATAAGGGGAAAAAACCTCCTTCGAAACTTATAGAACTCCCCCCGCCTGCTTCCATGATGCCTGTCTGGAAAAAAATCTACGTCGAGATCAATATGCCGGAAACGTTTAAACAGCTTCCCACATTATCAAGAAACCTTTGGTGGACATGGAACTATGAGGCGGCCGAAATGTTTCGTGATATAGACCCTGTGCTATGGGAACAATGCGAAAAGAACCCGAATATATTATTGGAGAATCTTAGTACAGAACATTTTGACAGGCTCAAGCAGAACGATGCTTTTATGAAGCGTTATAAGCATGTGATCCAGAAATTCTCAGACTACATGCATGCTGCAAATGAAAAACCTGAGAAACAGATTGCTTATTTTAGCATGGAATATGGTTTGCATGAATCCATCAAAATTTATTCGGGCGGTTTGGGTGTTCTTGCAGGTGATTTTCTGAAACAAGCCAGCGATGATAACGTAAATATCGTGGCTGTGGGATTGTTATACCGGTTCGGGTATTTCAGTCAAAACCTTTCTGCAAGTGGCGAACAGCTGGCTACATATGCGCCACACAACTTTCCAAAGATGTCGGCACAACCTGTTCGTGACGAAAATGGCGCATGGAAAAAAATCAGCATTGCCTTCCCAGGAAGAACCCTTCATGCACGCATATGGAAAATCGATGTGGGAAGGATCCCATTATACTTGCTGGATACAGACATCAACGAAAATGTTTCTGCCGACCGTTTTATCACGCACCAGTTGTATGGCGGAGATTGGGAAAACCGGTTTAAACAGGAATTTTTATTGGGAATCGGAGGTATTCGCTTGCTTGATACACTCGGATTGCAGCCAGATGTTTATCACTGCAATGAAGGGCATGCAGCCTTTACAGGGCTGGAACGCATACGGAAGTATGTGCTGGATAACAAACTGACATTTCATGAAGCTCAGGAAGTCGTCAGAGCAAGCAGCTTGTTTACCACCCATACTCCTGTGCCGGCAGGACATGACTTCTTTAGCGAAGACATGCTACGTACCTATATGCCACACTATGCCGAGCGTCTTGGCATCTCCTGGGATAACTTTATGCAACTGGGTAAGATGAACCCACAGAACCCTGAAGAAAGTTTCTCTATGAGTGTGCTGGCAGTGAAACTATCACAGCAGGTAAATGGCGTGAGCCGTATCCATGGAGCTGTTTCGCGCGATATGTTCAAAGACTTGTATCCCGGCTATTTCCCTGAAGAGATCCATATCGGATATGTTACAAACGGGGTGCATTATGGCACGTGGACGGGAAGCCGGTGGCAGGAATTATACAAAAACACCTTTGGTGAAGACTTTCTGCATAACATCTCAGACCCCAAACCCTGGGAGGGTATCTATACTATTTCTGATCAGATAATCTGGGATATACGTACCCAACAAAGGAAGGAACTATTTGAGTATATTAAACATCGCATGCTCTCCAACCTGTCGAGAAGGCAAGAAACCCCAAGAAAGATATACCAAACGTTGGAAGCAATTGACAACCAATCCTTAACCATTGGGTTCGCACGACGATTTGCTACCTACAAACGTGCACATCTGCTGTTTAATGATCTGGAACGGTTATCAAAGATCGTGAATAACGAACACAAGCCGGTGCAGATTATTTTCGCAGGGAAAGCACATCCCGCCGATCAGGCCGGACAGGATTTGATCAGAAACATTGTTGAGATCAGCAAGAGAAAAGAATTTCTCGGTAAAATTGTCTTCCTCGAAGACTACGACATGGAGCTCGGTGCAGCCCTGACCCAGGGTGTCGATATTTGGCTGAACACACCTACCCGGCCATTGGAAGCTTCAGGAACAAGTGGAGAAAAGGCGGTACTTAATGGTGTAATGAATTTCAGCGTCATGGATGGTTGGTGGGCAGAAGGTTATCAGCCTGATGCAGGATGGCAGCTTCAGGAACAAAAAACCTATGAGAACCAAGTATTTCAGGATGAGCTGGATGCCGAAACAATCTATAATACGCTCGAAACAGAAATTGTTCCCATGTTCTACGAAAGAGATGAGAACGGTATTCCCGTGCAATGGGTACAGTGGATAAAAAATAATATTGCTAAAATTGCTCCCCATTTTACCAATAAACGTATGATGGACGACTATTTCAAACAATATTATAGCCTGTTGTTTGAAAGCTCTGATATGATCTGTAAAAATGAATTCAGCAAGGCTCGTGAGATATCCAGGTGGAAAAGCCATATTATCAGAGGCTGGGATAGCATTGAGGTAATCTCCAAAAAACTGATGTCCAACTCAGGCAAATCTATCCGTCTGGGAGAACTCTTTAAAGCTGAGCTTACAGTTGATCTTAATGAACTTTCAAAATCCGATTTTGGAGTAGAGGTGGTCTTCACTCAAAAAAATCTTGAAGGGCTGCCGGAAATAAAATCCGTATACGAAATGGATAGCCAGATCAACGATCAGGGACAAGTCATTTTTAGCTGTGAAATACCAGCAAAAAGGACTGGCAAATTCAATTATGCTTTCAGGATGTTTCCCAATAGCGACATGCTGCCCCACAGACAAGACTTTGCACTTGTAAAATGGTTGTAACATTGGTCATCTTTTAATTCTTTAATTTTTTTAATAGTTGAACCATCCATGACAATCGCTTTACCTCACAGGCACATGAGTATATTCCAAAGGGTCGAAGGTCAAAAG
>SKYG01000237.1 GCA_007128045.1 Bacteroidales bacterium
CATAGTCTGATTTTTAAAAATTCACACCATATGTGCAATATAATGCCCTTTTATTTGTATTGGCAGTAAATTGTTCTGGATATGTAAATCCCAGAGGATGTCTAACCTAAACTATTTCCCAATACAGAACTTCCCAAAGATCTCCCCTAATATCTCATCGGAAGTCACCTGACCGGTGATGGTGCCCAGGTGGTGCAGGGCTCTGCGCAGGTCGATGGAAAGCAGATCGCCGGAAACATGCTGCTCCAGGCCATCCTTAATAGCCTCTACAGCCTTGGCGGCTTGCGCCAGCGCTTCGTAATGGCGACTGTTAGTCACCATGGCATGGTTTTCCTCCTGCGATGACAGGTTCACCGAATCCAGCAAACTGTCGGTGATCAGGTTGATGTTTTCCTTGCGCTTGGCAGATACAAAGATGGTCTCCCACTCCACCAGCTCCCTGAAATGATGCGGGATCTCTTCCATCAGGTCGATCTTGTTGGCAATCAAAATCAAACGTTTGGGCTCATCACCAAGGTGCTGCCTGAAATCATTGGTCGTTTCCTGTATCTCCTCAAGGCTGGTCTCACTTACATCAAACAGGTATAAGATAATGGCCGCCTGCCTGATCTTCTCATAGGTACGCTCAATGCCTACGGTCTCAATCACATCCTGACTCTCGCGCAATCCTGCAGTATCAATGAACCGGAAGCTCACACCCTTTATGCTGATCACATCTTCGATGGCATCCCTGGTGGTGCCGGGTATCTCGCTCACAATGGCCCTTTCCTCATTCAGGATGGCATTCAGAAGGGTCGACTTGCCTACGTTGGGCTTCCCGATAATGGCCACCGGAATGCCATTCTTCAGCACATTGCCCGTGGCAAATGACTCCCTAAGACCAGTTACCTCAACTTCAAGCTGTTCCAACAACGCCACCAGCTTTGCACGGTCGGCAAACTCCACATCCTCATCACTGAAGTCAAGCTCCAGTTCGATCAAAGCGGCAAATTCCAGCAAACGGCTGCGCAACGCCCTGATGCGGTCAGAGAAATGCCCACGCATCTGCCTGAAAGCGATCTGGTGCGATGCTGCGGAGTTGGATGCGATCAGGTCGGCCACCGCCTCGGCCTGCGACAAGTCCATACGCCCATTCATGAATGCCCTGAGGGTGAACTCGCCCGGCCGGGCTATGCGCGCCCCACCATCCATGCACAACTTCAGAATCTGTTGCTGGATATAAGGCGAACCATGACAGGATATCTCTACTATGTCCTCGCCAGTATAGCTGTTGGGCGCCACGAACTTTGTCAGCAACACCTCATCAACAGCCGCCTCTCCATCCATTACCTGCCCGAAAAACATCCTGTGCGACTCCGCTTTGTTTAGTTTTAAGCCCTTTTTTCGTGGGATGAAGATGCTGCCGGCAATCTCTATTGCCTTTTCTCCCGACATACGAATCACCGCGATGGCGGCATTGCCCGGGGCTGTAGCCGGAGCACAAATGGTGTCTTTGGAGTCGTAGTTTTTCATGGCTGTAGATTTGGGGATTGTTATGCTAACAAAAATAATCAATAAATGATACGAAGTGGGAAAATAAACAATCTTGAAGTCTGAAAGTCTGAAGGTCTGAAGGTCGAAGGTCGAAGGTCAAAAAAAATAACCAGTCATTGAGAGAAAATCACTATTTTTGAACTATAACATTTTTCGACTTTCGACTTTCGACCTTTGACCTTCGACTTTCAACATTAAACTCCTAAACTCTTAAACTCCTAAACTCTTTCCTATGGGTGTTCTCGTAAACAAAAACTCCAAAGTCATCGTCCAGGGCTTTACAGGCTCTGAAGGCACCTTTCATGCCACCCAGATGATCGAATATGGCACCAATGTGGTTGGGGGTGTCACTCCGGGCAAAGGCGGACAAACTCACCTCGACAGACCTGTCTTCAATACGGTAAAAGATGCCGTGACACAAGCCGGGGCCAATGTCAGCGTGATCTTTGTCCCTCCGCCATTTGCCGCCGACGCCATCATGGAGGCCGCTGAGGCTGGTATTGGGGTGGTGGTATGCATTACCGAAGGCATCCCGGTACAGGATATGGTGAAAGTAAAAGAATATATCAGCGACAAAAACGTGCGTTTGATTGGCCCCAACTGCCCGGGTGTGATCACCCCCGGTGAGGCCAAAGTTGGCATCATGCCAGGGTTTATTCATAACCCGGGAACCGTAGGCATTGTTTCCCGTTCAGGTACCCTAACCTATGAAGCTGTCGACCAGGTTACCAAAGCCGGATTAGGTCAATCGACCTGCATCGGTATAGGTGGAGATCCCATACCAGGTACTACCATTAAAGAAGCTGTTGAATTGCTGATGAATGATCCCGCTACCGAGGGCCTCATCATGATTGGCGAGATCGGAGGCAATATGGAAGCAGAGGCAGCGTATTATATCCGCGACCATGGCACTAAGCCCGTGGTCAGCTTTATCGCCGGCGCCACCGCGCCCGCAGGACGAACCATGGGCCATGCCGGCGCCATCATCGGAGGCAAGGAAGATACCGCACAGGCCAAAAAGAAGATCCTTACTGAATGCGGCGTGCATGTGGTAGACTCACCCGCCAACATCGGTACCCGGATGGCTGACGTTTTAAAGAAATAATTAATTAACCGCAGTAACGCAGAGAAAAGATAACCGCAGAGTAACGCAGGGAAAAAGACAACCACAGAGTAACGCAGGGAAAAAGATAACCGCAAAGTAACGCAGAGAAAAGATAACCGCAGAGTAACGCAGGGAAAAAGATAACCGCAAAGTAATGCAGAGAAAAAGATAACCGCAAAGTAACGCAGAGAAAAAGATAATCGTAAAGTAATGCAGAGTTTTTCACATAAAGCGCTAAGAAAAATCTAATGAACTCTGCGGTTAAAATGTATTAAACCTGCGTTCTCTGCGAATAACTCTGCGTTCCTCTGCGGTTAAAAACTTGAATATCTGCGGTAAAGAAAAAAGCCGCATATGACTTCAAAAGCTTTGTTCTTTAAGCATCTGGCGCAGACCTCCAACTTCCCGATGGCTCTGGAAATTGAGAGGGCTGAGGGTATGTATATGTACGACCCGCAAGGCAAGCCCTACCTCGACCTGATCAGTGGCATTGGCGTCAGTGCCCTGGGGCATCGCCACCCGGATGTCGTTAAGGCCATCCATGAACAGCTCGACAAATACATGCACCTGATGGTCTATGGTGAATTTATCCAGTCGCCACAGGTGCAACTGGCCACAATGCTCACCGACAACCTCCCCGACCCTCTCGACAATGTCTACTTCGTGAACTCTGGCAGCGAGGCCGTTGAAGGGGCCCTCAAGCTGGCCAAAAGACACACCGGACGAACTCAGATCATTGCCTTCCGCAATGCATACCATGGCAGCACCCACGGCTCATTAAGCGTCACCGGCAATGAGTCTTTGAAAAACGCTTTCAGACCCCTATTGCCCGATGTGCTGCACCTCGACTACAACAAACCGGAGCAGCTTGAAAAGATCACCTCAAAAACAGCTTGCGTGATCGCCGAGACCATACAAGGTGAGGCCGGCGCAATAGTTCCTGATGCAGAGTTTATGACGGCCCTGCGCAACAGATGTTATGACACCGGCGCCTTGTTGATCCTTGATGAAATTCAATGTGGGATGGGTCGAACCGGCAAACTATGGGCCTTTGAGAACTTCAACATCGTACCTGACATCCTTACCCTGGCAAAAGGGCTGGGAGGAGGTATGCCCATCGGGGCATTCATTGCTTCCAAACAAATTATGCAATGCCTGACCCATAATCCAGTGCTTGGACATATCACCACCTTCGGCGGAAATGCCGTATGTGCAACCACAGCCCATGCAACCCTGCAGATCATCCTGAAAGACGAGCTATGGAAAGAAGCTGCATATAAAGAACAGATCTTCCGGAGGCTGCTCATCCATCCCACGATAAAAAAAATCAGGGGCATTGGACTCATGCTGGCGGTCGAATTTGACAGCTTCGAACAAAATAAGAAGATCATCGACAAGTGCCTGCAGCGCGGACTGATCACCGACTGGTTCCTGTTTGCCGGCAATTGCCTGCGCATCGCACCACCCCTGATCATCACAGAGAAACAAATAACAGAAGCTTGCCACACCATCATCGAATCTATAGATTGATCTATAAATATTTGTTATAATGAAGATTCTGTTTATCTTTAGCCAGGGTTTTTCGTGCGGAATCTAATGTATTCCTGCATATATTCACCTGCAAATAATAAGCGATGGATTCTGACGTTCGCAGTCTTCTGAAGAGCAAGCCATTACAAAGCCTTCCGGTGATAGGCTTTTTCCAGAATTACCCTCCGGAGAAGGTCGTACGGCATGGTGATTTTCTCTTATTACTTGGCACCAGCGACTATCCCTGGGCATACCTTTGTGGCGATAACCCGGAAGACCTGCTCCAGGTTCTGGAAACATTTAATTACGCAACTACCTACTTTGCCAATGTGGAGGAGTGGATGCTGCCTATTCTTACGCACCGGCACAACATTGAATGGAAACTCTCCACACACAGGTATTACCTTTCTACGGAACGCCATCTTGATCCCCCTGATGTGGAATCAAGAAGGCTCGACGCCTCTATGGCTGGATATATCTACGAACACTCGGCTTATAAAGACTTTACCTCTGAGATATATATCCGGGAAAGGCTGAAAAAAGATGTATCTGCCGGCGTGTGGGTAGACGGAAGGCTTGTCGGATGGGGACTTACCCACGACGATACCTCGCTGGGATTCCTTAATGTAGTCCCGGAATATAGAGGAAAAGGTCTGGGCGAAAGCATTTTGCGCGCCCTGATCCTCGAGAAACGCGCCCAGAAAGATAATATCTTCGTGAACATCGAACCGCACAACCACCAATCCATCAACCTCATCAAAAAACTCGGATTCTCATTCGACAGGGAAGTCTGCTGGGTAAAGTTAACCTAGAAAAGAATCGCATTCAGGCTATTATGCATCTGGGGCGAAATATTTTTCGCCCCTACTGTCATTATCTTCCTCAGCCATTTCATCCAATACATACCCTTCGCCGGTGGGCACCTTCATATGATGCGATACCCTGGCCAGCATATGTGTACCAATGGGGGCAGTAAATATCACGAACAACACAACCATCAGTGCCTCGATACCCACTATCCATTGCGGATGCCAGATAAATACGGCCGCCAGCATCAATATGGCACCCAATGATGCCGCTTTTGTGATGGCATGCATCCGCATATATACGTCAGGCAGCTTCACCACACCAATGGCAGCTACCAACATAAACAATGAACCCAAGATCAAAAAAATCGCTGTTATCCATTCTAACATGACTATGTTGTTTATTTGTTGATTCGTTGATTTGTTGATTTGTTGATTAAAGTCCTTTGGCTTTGTATGAGATCCCTCACTTACGTTCGGGACTTCGCTTCGCTCCGCTTTCAGACATTCAGACTTTTTGACCTTCAGACTTTTTGACTTTTTGATTGTTTATACAAATACTTCGCAAAGGCAATAGTGCCCATAAACACCAACAAGGCAATCACCACTGCTACATTCAGATACACGGTTTTCCCGGTAAGCATAATATAGGTGGCGATCAGGCCTATAACCAGCGAAGCAACAAGATCCATCACCACAATCCTGTCAGGTAAAGACGGCCCCATCAGCAAGCGGTACAGTCCCGCGAACAACGACACCGTCAGACAAAAAAAGCTGAAATACACCGCGAAACTTAACACGGGATAAGACTCCAGAACTGATTCCATATTCATTTTTTTTAATGTTCCAGTACAACTATTCAATTTCTATGGGCTGTTGATGACTTCGATTCATGGGCGAAAGATTTTTCGCCCCTACAATTTGTCGGACAGGCCCAGTCCTGTCCCTACAATTCAACAATTCAACAGCTCAACTTCTAAACTCCTCAACTCCTCAACTCTTAAACTTTCTTTATTCAAATATCAACCTGATCCTGCCTTCCAGCTCTGTCTTGATCTTTTTGATAAACTTTTCTTTGTCATACAGGTACATGGCATGAACATAAATCTTGCGTTTGTCGGGGGTCATATCTACCGTTAGACTTCCCGGAGTCATCGAGATAAGATTGGCCAAAGCAATGATGGCTGTCTCATTCTTCAGGTCGATGGGCACCTCAACAATGCCTGGCCGCATCAGACTCTTAGGCGTAATGATATCATATGCCACATACAAGCTTGACAACACCAGTTCCTTCAGGTAATACACCATAAAGACCAGCAAACGCAAAAACCGGACGATAAACCCAAATATGTATTTCATGTGTTTAAATTTAGTCAAAAGTCGAAGGTCGAAAGTCAAAAGTCAAAAATCAAAAAAGTCCTTCGACCTTTGACCTTCGACCTTCGACCTTTAATTACCCAAAACTGCCTCAATATACACCTCCGGGCTGGTTACCTGCAATGCAGCGGCATGGCAGACCTCCATCACCGGGCCGGCAAACACACCCAGAGCTACCACGGCGGCAGCGAGCAAAGCTGTTGCCACCAGCGTTCCCTTGCTGACCGGGCCAGGCTCGGGCATGTCGTCTGGCTCCTTTTTCCAATAAGCCTCATTCCATATCTTGATCATCGAAAACAAGGTAAACAATCCCACGAGAATGGCAACCGCTGTGATTACATATTGTCCCGCCTCAAAGCCTCCCTTGATCAGAAAAAACTTCCCAAAGAAACCGGGCAGTGGCGGAATGCCGGCGAGCGACATGGCTGGTACAAAAAACAATATGGCCAGGAACGGCATCGTCTTGTACAGGCCGCCAAGGTATTTCAGGTCATAGCTTCCGGAGCGCTGATAGACCAGGCCACCGGCCAAAAAGGTATTGGTCTTTGACAGCATGTTATGTACCGTAAAATAGATGGCTGCGGCAACGGAGTTTACGGTAAATATGGCCAGACCCATGACCATATATCCCACCTGGCTGATGATATGAAACGATAGTATCTTACGAATATCGAACTGCGAGGCGGCCATCATCACGCCGATCGACATGGTCAGCCCGGCGATCACCAGCAGAAATGTCTTCCAAAATACCACATCCTGAACCACAAACAGGCTAAAGAACCGTATCATGGTATAGATACCCACCTTTGTCAGGGTGCCTGCAAACAATGCGGTGATGGCAACCGGCGGCGTATGATAGGATGCCGGCAGCCAAAAGAAGAAAGGAAACAGCGCCGACTTGATGCTGAAGGCTATAAAGAATAGCATCAGCCCACTGTTGATGTATGGCATATCGTCCCACGTCCTCATTTTATATGCCAGGTCGGCCATATTCAGGGTACCTGTCTGCCCGTAGATGATCCCAATGGCAGAAACAAAAAATATGGAGGCCACAAAGCTGATGGTGACATACTTGACACTGCCTCTCAATTGCTCAGCAGACCCTCCCAGGGCGATCAGCACGAAAGATGAGGTAAGCATCACCTCATACCACACGTACAAATTGAAGATATCGCCGGTCAGGAACGCGCCATTCACCCCCATCAGAAGGCCAAACACCAGGGGGTAGTACCCGGCGGTTTGTCGCTCCCGGTCAATAAATCCCGGACTGTATATCATCACTACAATGGCCACAAAAGAGGTTGTCAGCAACATGATGGATGCCAACAGGTCGCCGATCAGGGTGATGCCATATGGTGCAGGCCAGGAGCCCATCTGGATGGTTATGATGCCATTGGTATTGATATCGAGCAGCAAGGTCAACGATATGACCGTTAACATGATCGTAGCCAGCAGGCTAAAGGTCTGCTGAAAAACAAGCCACCGCCTGGTGAAGATCAATATCACCATAGACAGAAGGGGCAACAATATGGGAGCTATCAACATCATACTCATTCGTTTTCAGAAAGTTCATCCAGATCGACCGTCCTGGTGACCTGATAAAATCTATACACCAGCACCAGTGCGAAGGCCGTGACACCCAAGCCGATAACGATGGCCGTAAGGATCAGCGCCTGCGGTAAGGGATCAGCCATCTTTTCCGTTTCACCCGCCAGGCCCCTGATAAATGCAGGAAACCCACCGGTAAGACCACCCGCCACAAATAGCAGCAAGTTGGTAGCATGTCCCAAAAAGATCAATCCCAATATCAGCTTAAAGATGTTTCTTCTCAACAACAAGTATACTGCTGAG
>SKYG01000379.1 GCA_007128045.1 Bacteroidales bacterium
CTCTCTTTTCTGCTTCCACGACCCATTCATCACTATAGTTGTTTCCTTCAAACAGAATCGGCTTGGACTCTTTGATGTATTTTCTGATGATCCGGAAAATAGCCTCGTCTTTCTCTACGCCCTTATCCATCAATGCGTCGACCGATTTTTTGAACTTTTTGAGTTGGTCTGCCAGGATAGTATTCAGCACGATCATTGAAGGTGCGCAGTTTGCAGAAGACCCCACAGCTCTGAATTCGAATTTATTACCGGTGAAAGCCATTGGTGAGGTGCGGTTCCTGTCGGTATTGTCGAGGATGATACGTGGTATCTTGCCAATGTTAAGCTTCAGCTCTGTTTTTTCATCCGGTGTCATTTTTCTGTCTTTCACCCTGTGTTCGATATCATCAAGAACAGATGTAAGCTGTTTGCCAATAAATACTGATATAATTGCCGGGGGTGCTTCATTGGCGCCAAGACGATGGTCATTTCCGGCAGAAGCAATGGCAGAACGCAACAATCCGGGATGTTCGCTAACAGCTTTGATGATATTCACAAAGAAGGTAAGGAACAGCAGATTTGTTTTAGGTGTATGGCCGGGGCTCAGCAGGTTCTTGCCAGTGTTGGTGGCCAAAGACCAGTTATTGTGCTTGCCGCTACCATTAATTCCGGCAAATGGCTTCTCATGAAATAATATCCTGAACTGATGTCTGCGGGCAATCCTGTCCATCAATACCATCACAAGCTGGTTATGGTCAATGGCAATATTGGCTTCCTCATAAACAGGCGCAAGCTCGAATTGATTGGGTGCTACCTCATTATGACGCGTTTTAACAGGTATCCCTAACTTCCAGGCCTCTGTTTCAAAATCTTTCATAAACGCCATAACCCTTCTTGGGATAGCTCCGAAGTAGTGGTCTTCCATCTGCTGACCTCTGGCAGGAATGTGCCCACAAAGCGTGCGCCCGGTAAGGGTCAGGTCAGGACGAGCAAAAAACAATGCTTCGTCAATTAAAAAATATTCCTGCTCCCAGCCAAGCGTGGGAAATACTTTCGTGATGTTCCGGTCAAAGAGCTGACATACTTCAACGGCGACTTCATCGATCAGCCCCAAAGTTTTTAATAGAGGAGTCTTGAAATCCAATGCTTCACCAGTGTAAGCAATAAAAATGGTGGGAATGCAGAGGGTGCCATTCATAATGAATGCCGGTGAAGAAGGATCCCAGGCAGAATAACCACGTGCTTCGAAAGTATTGCGCAAACCACCACTGGGGAGACTGCTTGCATCGGGTTCTTGCTGAACCAATTGTGAACCATCAAATTGTTCAATAGATGCATTTTGCTCTATGGGAGTGAAAAATGCATCATGTTTTTCGGCGGTTGCCCCATTCAAGGGTAAAAACCAGTGGGTGTAATGGGTAGCTCCCTTGGAAATGGCCCATGCTTTCATGGCGGAGGCTACCTGATCGGCGATTTTCTTGTCGATCAGTGCCGACTTACCAGCAGCTTCTGTCATTTGCTTGTATAAATCATCAGGCAAATACTCCCTCATAACCTGGTGTGAAAAAACCATACTTCCGTAATACTCCGATACCTTTGGTGGAATCTCAAAACTTTCTACCTCGCGATGGGTAAGTGCTGTCTTAATTGCTTCAAATCGTACATTCATGTTATCATAATTTTAAAATTTCCGTCAAAATTAAACAAAAATATGTTTCGAGACAAATAAAATGCATAAAAAAATAAAAAATAATCAAAATAAAGGGGGTGTGTGGTGAAATATGTCAATAATTGGTAATTAGGTGGTATAAAAACAAGGGGGTGTGTGGGAAAATGTTGAGTTGTTGAATTGTTGAATTGTTGAGTTGTTTCATTACAAGTTTTTCTATCTTTGCGAAAACATAAATTTAAATACCATGACACTAATTATTATTTTGGCAGTGGCGATCATCCTGACCGCTATTTTAGTTGGGATGTATAACTCTTTGGTGAGGCTTCGTAACCAGGTTAAGAATGCCTGGGCACAGATCGATGTGCAACTCAAGCGGCGCTATGACCTGATCCCAAACCTGATAGAGACAGTTAAGGGATATATGAAACATGAACGGGAAACGCTTGAGAACGTAACCCGTATGCGTGCACAGGCTATGGAAACATCTGGTGTTGCCGATAAGGCAAAGGCAGAAGGGATGTTGACGTCAGCACTGGGTCAGCTTAAAATCGCTGTAGAAAATTATCCCGACCTGAAAGCCAATCAGAACTTTCTTGCTTTACAGGAGGAACTGACCTCTACAGAGAATAAAATATCTTTTGCAAGGCAGAACTACAATGACCAGGTGTTGTTTTTTAATAATAAGACGGAAGTATTCCCTTCCAACATCATAGCCGGGATGTTTGGATTTAAGAAGGAAGACTTCTTTGAAATCGATAACCCTGCAGAGCGCGTGGTTCCTAAAGTGTCTTTTTAATCAGGCAACCCACAACTCACAACCCTAATTCCTAAACGCTATCATTATGTGGGAAATAATAAGGAAGAACCAACGAAAGTCACTGTTTCTGCTCATTGGCATGGGCATTGTATTGATCTTGCTTGGTTTTGTAATTGGTTCGTCATTTGACCCTGAGGCGGGTGGTTTTGCTGGTATCATTCTGGCGTTGGTGCTTTACTTTATCTTGCTTATAGTGGCATTTTCTTCCGGTAAATCCATTATGTTACGCATGAGCAATGCCCGTGAAGTTGGTCCTGACGACTACCCACAATTATATAATGTTGTTGAAGAGATGCGCCTGGCTGCAGGAATGCCATCCATGCCAAAGGTGTATGTGATAGATGATTCGTCACCAAATGCTTTTGCAGCGGGTATGAATCCCAACAAGAGCGTTGTGGCAGTAACAACAGGCCTGCTTAACATGATGACCCGTGATGAGCTGCAAGGCGTGGTGGCTCATGAGATATCGCATATCCTGAATCGCGATATTCGTTATATGACCTTGGCTACGGTAATGGTCGGAACGGTTGCTATATTGTCACAGATATACCTTCGTAGTATGATGTTTGGTGGAGGCCGGAGAGGTGGCGGAGGGTCAGGCAAGAACAAGGGGAATGCTATTATGGTAATCGTTGCCCTGATTTTTGCCATTCTTGCTCCTATTGCCATTCAGCTTTTATACTTCGCTGTATCACGTAAACGTGAATACCTTGCCGATGCATCAGCCGCCAGGTTGACGAGATTTCCGGAAGGACTGGCATCGGCTTTGGAAAAAATTTCAAACTCAACTGCCGACCTGAAAGTGGCTGACAAGTCAATGGCTCCGATGTATATTGCGAACCCACTGAAGCCTAAAGGCAAACGGATGCGGAACCTTTCCAGCACCCATCCACCACTTGATGAACGCATACGGATATTGCGATCTATGGGAAAAAATCATTCCTATTCAGGATATCAGCAAGCTTATCAAGCTGTTACCAAGTCCAAACAGGGCATAGTCCCAAATTCGGCTCTGACCACCTCGTAGCACTAAAGGTGGGTTGCCAGGTTGTCAGGTTACCAGGTTACCAGGTTCCCGGGTTGTGGATTAAGTTGCATAGCACCCTGTCATCTCGAGCGCAGCGAGAGATCCCGTTCGTGGTTTTGGATGTATCTGGGTTCCCAGCTTACCACGATTGCAGGTAATTACAAATCAACAGATCAACAGATCAACAGATCAACAGATCAACAGATCAACACCTCAACGATTCAACAATTTTCCTGGTTTTTTCTTCCATTGGCAGATTGCCATCTATCCAGTGTAATTTGTAGCCTTTTCTTTCCATTCTTCTGAACCATGTCATCTGCCGTTTGGCAAACTGGTGAATGGCCGTGTTGAGTGTATTGAACATCTCATCGTACTTGATCTCACCGGTAAGATATTGTGTCAGATAACGGTATTCGAGGCCGTAGAAGCTGAGTTGTTCGGTGCTGACACCTCCTTTTAGCAGTTGCTCTATTTCTTCGGTCATGCCGCGTTCAAGGCGGTTTTTCAGACGGCTGGTGATCCTGTCACGAATTTCTTGTCTGTCAAGATGTATGGCAAATATAGATGTGTTAAATTCGGGATAGTTATTTCTTTCACTGGCATGCTCGCGGTTAAAAGTCTCAATCTCGATGGCACGCAGCAGTCTGTCGCGGTTAGTGGTATCGGTACTGTTGTGCAAAGGGCGCATAGATTCCAGCTTGGCGGTCAGCTCTTCCCATGTCATGCCAAGCATTTTTTTTCGTAGGGTTGGATTAGCTGGTACATTAAGCAATTTATATCTGCCAATGGCCGCTTCGATATACAGCCCTGTACCTCCGCAAAGAACTGCCTGCTTGTTACGTTTGATAATATGGTTGTAAGCCTTTAGAAAATCCTGCTGAAACTCATATACATTATATTCATGTCCGGGGTCAACAATGTCGATCAGGTGGTAAGGCACCAGGTATCCGTCTACCATATAGTCGCCATAGTCCTTTCCGGAACCCACATCCATACCACGATATACTTGCCTGGAGTCGGCGCTGATGATCTCACCGTCTGTTGCCGCAGCAACCCGGGCAGCGAGTTTGGTTTTTCCTGTAGCTGTAGGACCGGTAATGACTATGAGTGGAGCGGGCATAATATTAAAGTGAAAAGTGAAAAGTGAAAAGTGAAAAGTGACAAGTGAACAGTGAAAAGTGAACAGTGAAAAGTGACAAGTGAACAGTGAAAAGACCATCAGTTGATTTGTTGATTCGTTGATTCGTTGATTTGAATTTTGTAGGGGCGCATTGAATGCGCCAATGAATCTGGTGTCATCAACAGCCCATGGAAAGAATAACACATCAAAAAAGATGATGTTATATAAAAGTAAAAAATGAGATCGTTATTCATGATACAGGTTCATTTGATCATTGATTCTTCTGATAGTTGGTTTCGATTTTCATCAGAAAGTTACGTATTTTATCAAGAAAAGCAATGCTGAATGTGGAGAAGTCTGGGTTTTTCATTATGTCTTCATCCCACGATGAAAAGCTAAGGAGGCTTTCTGGGTGGTGTAACTGGAAAAAACTCAGCAGGTTTTCTTCGTCGCACCAAGGTTTGTTTGACTGGCTGGTTTTCAGAAACTGCAACACACGCAGTCCGTCGATCTTATGGTGGCAGGCTTTGACAAACATTTCTCTGTTGCTGGTGTTTTTGCGTAAGGCATCGAAAATATCTGTTTCCTTAAACTGCACGCTTAAAAAGTCGTCCATCGGTGTTTTTACCTTCGTATCATACAGCGCTGGAAACATCGAATATGTTTGCCCTACTTTATCGAACAGCTTGTGATCGTATATAGGATAGCTTTCCCACAAGCCCTGGCTGCCTTTGATGAGTGCAGGGCCGGTACCGAAAAACACCCTATCGGAGAATCGTGTGCCGGGAAATACCTTTTCATGGTTATAGGTGATTACGTGCCCGGTCTTTCTGAGCTTTTGCAAGAGGTAGAAGTCTTCGCCGCTTTTCTTTGCGGTCATGCCGCCAATTTTTCTGTAGGCCCACACTGGCAGGGCGATGGCGGATCCCAGCGCGGTGAAGTTGTAATGAGAACCGATGCGCCACATATTGATGGCATAATACCTCATGTATATCTCGTAGCGGAGCATGGCCCGATCCAGGGCCTCTTCACCGCTCAGTTTGTGGTAATATGGATTTGAGAGGGCCACGGCATCCGGGCAGTTGCTGAATAGCTGCACCACAGATGCCAGGTACCCAGCACCATAAAAGGTATCAGCATCCATGCTTACAATGATATCATCCGGAGCTGCAAGCTGATCAACACGATCCATCAGGGTTTTCCGGGCAGCGCCAACACCATGGTATTTGCCTTTCCAGCCTTGTCCCCGGCTGCTGCGATCAATGATGTGAAGGTCTTTCGTAGGATGGGTTTGCAGGTATTCGAGAGTTTTGTGGTTGTTCTCGCAAATATGCCTCCTGTCCTGATCCTGCCAGTATTGATCCGGTTGGTTTACACAGACCCAGGTATGCACATCAATGTCTGGATCCAGGCCATGCTGGTTTTGTATGCATTGCATCGTGTGCGGCAGATAATCTGCCTCGTTCATTGCCGGAATTGCCAGGTGGATCATAATACGACCTTCAGACTTATGACTTTCGACCTTTGACCTTAAGATGTTTTCGATGCGCGTTTGCGTTCGTGTTCGTCGAGGATCAGCTTTCGCATACGGATATGTTTGGGTGTAAATTCAACGCATTCATCCCTGCCGATGTATTCCAGGGCTTCTTCCATAGAGAACTTCACTGCCGGTGCGATGCTGGCTTTGTCGTCGGCACCGGAGGCCCTTACATTAGAAAGCTTTTTCGTTTTGATGACATTCACCAGCAGGTCTTCCTGTCGGGTGTTCTCTCCGATAACCTGTCCGGCATAGATGTCGTCGCCTGGCTCAACAAAGAATTTTCCCCTGTCTTGCAGCTTGTCGAGAGAGTAGGCAATGGCGGTGCCGGTCTCCATGGCAATGAGTGCCCCGTTGCGTTTTATACCGAACTCTCCCTTGAAGGGTTCGAAGCCTTTGAATCGATGTGCCATGATGGCTTCTCCTTCTGTGGCTGTAAGCATATTGCTTCTCAGTCCGATCAGACCGCGTGCAGGGATGTCAAACTCCAGCAAGGTACGGTCGCCCTTAGGCTCCATGTTCATCATCTCGCCTTTGCGCTGCGACACCATTTCAATTACTTTGCCGGCGAACGCCTCGGGTGCATGTACCATCAAGTGTTCTATGGGTTCGTGCTTTTGTCCGTCTATCTCTTTCATGATCACCTGTGGTTGTCCCACCTGCAACTCGTAGCCTTCTCTGCGCATGGTTTCTATCAGGATAGAGAGGTGCAGGATGCCACGGCCATAGACCATATAGGAGTCGGCCATATTTGTTTCATGCACCCTCAGGGCCAGGTTTTTCTCGATTTCCTTGAACAGCCTGTCGCGCAGGTGGCGGCTGGTGACAAACTTACCATCGCGACCGTAAAACGGGGAGGTGTTGATAGAAAAAAGCATGCTCATGGTAGGCTCATCGATGGCAATGGGCTTGATGCCTTCGGGGCTTTCAAAATCAGCAACTGTGTCGCCAATCTCGAAGTTTTCGATACCCAGTATGGCACAGATCTCTCCTGGATAGATTTCGTATTTGATCTTTTCTTTTCCTAGTCCTTCGAAGATAAACAATTCCTTGATGCGGGATTTCAAGATACTTCCATCACGCTTTACCAGCGATACGGGTTGATTCTGTATAAGGCTGCCGCGGGTAAGTTTACCAACGGCAATACGCCCTACATAGGAGCTGTAATCCAGAGAGGTGATTTGCATCTGTGTGGTTCCTTCCGGGTAACTTACCGCCGGAATATGTTCGATGATCATATCAAGAAGGTGAGAGACATCAGTGGTAGGTGTACGCCAGTCGTCCGACATCCATCCTCCTTTGGCGGAGCCGTAAACGGTGGGGAAGTTCAGCTGGTCTTCGGTAGCATTGAGGCTGAACATCAGGTCGAACACCTTCTCATTGGTCAACTCCGGATCACAATTGGGCTTGTCGACCTTGTTGATCACCACGATGGGTTTCTTGTCGAGGAGTATGGCCTTTTCAAGTACAAAGCGGGTTTGTGGCATGGGTCCTTCGAAGGCATCCACGATGAGTAACACCCCATCGGCCATATTCAGCACCCGTTCCACCTCGCCGCCAAAGTCGGCGTGGCCAGGTGTGTCAATGATGTTAATCTTAACGTCTTTATATCTTACAGAGCAGTTTTTTGATAGTATGGTGATGCCGCGTTCACGCTCCAGGTCGTTGCTGTCGAGGATGAGTTCTCCGGATTCCTGGTTTTCACGAAACAGCTTGACCTGGTGAAGGATGCGGTCTACCAGGGTGGTCTTGCCATGGTCTACGTGGGCGATGATGGCAATGTTGCGGATGTCTTGCATGTATGTTTTTTTGTTAAAGGGGTGCAAAGGTAGGGAAAAAAGTTGAATTGTTGAGTTGTTGAGTTGTTGTAGGGACAGGACTTTGCCTGACCGGCCTTGGCCTGTCCGGGAAGTCTGAAAGTCGAGGGTTAAAAGAGAAAAGAGAAAAGAGAAAAGAGAA
>SKYG01000137.1 GCA_007128045.1 Bacteroidales bacterium
AAAAAAAAAAAAAAAAAAAATAATCAAATGAAAAAGATATTGTCATTACTATTGTTCAGTCTGCTGGTTGTTACCATGGCCAGCGCCCAACTCGATCGCAGCCAACGCCCTCAGCCAGGGCCGGCTCCCGTTATTCAACTCGGCGACTTTGAATCGTTTACCCTCGACAATGGTCTGAAGGTCATTGTAGTGGAGAACCATAAAGTGCCTGTGGTATCTTTCCAGCTCACACTTGACATAGACCCTGTAGTTGAAGGTGATGCCAAAGGATATATCGATCTTGGTGGCTCTCTTTTGCGTGAAGGTACCACCAACCGCAGCAAAAATGAAATTGACGAGAGCATCGATTTTATCGGCGCTAGCTTATCGACATTCTCTACCGGCATGTTTGCCAGCTCACTGACCCGCCACCAGGAAACTTTGCTCGACCTGATGTCAGACATACTCCTAAACCCGTCATTCCCTGAATCTGAGCTGCAGCGTATGATCACCCAAAGCATTTCCGGCTTGTCGACCGTAAGAAGCGATGCCAGTGCCATGGCACGCAATGTAGCGACTGCCGTGGTTTATGGCGCTGATCATCCTTACGGGGAGGTATTAACAGAGGAAAGCCTCAATAATGTAAACGTTGACCTGATCAAAGATTACTACCACACCTATTTCAGGCCCAACGTAGCTTATATGGTCATTGTTGGTGATATCAAAACTGCTGATGCAAAAGAATTGATAAACAAATACTTTGGCTCCTGGGAGGCTGCCGATGTACCACGAAAAACCTATGCGACACCACAACCACCGGCAGGCAGGCGTGTGGCTTTTGCCGATCGTGCCGGCGCCATTCAGTCGGTGGTCTCTGTAACGTATCCGTTGATGCTTACGCCCGGGCATCCTGATGCCATCAAGGTAAGCGTTATGAACTCGATACTTGGAGGAGGTGTATTCTCCGGCAGGCTGATGCAAAACCTGCGGGAAGACAAAGGGTGGACATACGGAGCACGCTCCAACATCTCGACCGACCGCCTGGTGGGCCGTTTCAGCGCCGGGGCAGAAGTACGTAACAGCGTTACCGACAGCACCGTGGTGGAGATTCTTGACGAGATGCGACGCCTGATCTATGAACCCGTTACAGAGGACGACCTGCAACTGATCAAAAACTTTATGACAGGCAGTTTTGCCAGGTCGCTTGAAAGCCCGAGAACCATCGCCAACTTTGCACTGAATATTGCGCGGTATGACCTTCCGGAAGACTACTACGCCACCTACCTGGAGAAGCTGAATGCAGTTACGGCAGCCGATGTACAGGCCATGGCCGCTAAGTACATCAAACCGGACAATGCCATAATCGTGGTAGCAGGGAATAAAGATGAGGCAGCAGAAAGTCTGAAGAGATTCAGCGCCAGTGAAGATGTGGAGTTCTTTGATGCATTCGGAAGGCCTTTGGAACATGTAGCCATTGAAGTTGCAGAAGATGTTACCGCTAAACAAGTTATCGATAACTATATCAAAGCTTTGGGCGGTCGCTCCAGGCTGGAGTCTATCAAAGATATGAGCCAGGAGATGTCACTATCTGTCATGGGGCAACAGGCTACCATAAAATCCTGGCAAAAGCGCCCCAACCTGTTATTGGTGGAGACGCTGATGGGCGGCATGAGCCTGTCAAAGCAACTGTTCGACGGGAATAAAATTGCCATCACATCTCCGATGGGCTCACAAGAGTTTACGGAGGGGCCTCCCTTTGAACAGGCTAAGCTACAGGCAGCCTTGTTTCCGGAATTAGACCTGAAGGCCATGGGTGTAAGTACCAAACTCATGGGCGCGGAGACCCTTGACGGTGAAGATGTATTCAGACTTGAAGTATCCACTGCCAGCGGAAACAAAACCTATGACTATTATAGCATAGAAACCGGTCTGAAGATAAAAAGCATCTCAGAAAGTGTCACATCCACCTTTAGTGAGTATAAAGACGTTAACGGCGTATTGTTCCCACACAAGGTAACACAGGAAGCAGGTCCGCAAATGATGGAGATGAAGATCATCGACATTCAGATGAATACAGGATTGGATGATGAGCTGTTTACCCTAGACTAGTGTCATGACAACGCTATTTTAGTTGTTCCGCCATGTATTCCGCAAAGCATAATGAGTACGACATAAATATTATTGTGCTCTTTATGCTTTGTTTTTTAACTTTGTGGTTAAAAGGAACTTGTGTTTCACCTAAATGCAATATGTATGGCCAAAAAGGATAACAAATACTGGACAAAGATCAAAAAGGCCACTCGATTTGTGGAACACGATATATGGCGTATTCCACTCAGTGAGCTGTCGCCGCGCAAGACTTTCCTGATTCGCCAGTTGCGCATACTGATTCTTGCCGTCCGGGGGTTTGTAGAAGACAAAGTTCATGTGAGGGCTTCTGCCCTGACTTACTACACCCTGTTCGGGATGGTGCCTATTATTGGCATGTTCTTCGGGGTAGCAAAGGGATTTGGTCTGGAGAAATACCTGGAGGCCCAGCTCCGGCAAGCCTTTTCAGGGCGGGAAGAGGTGCTGAACTGGGTATTGGAGTTTTCTCAGTCGATGTTAGAAACAGCCAGTGGAGGTATCGTGGCAGGTATTGGTATCGTCATTCTGCTATATACGGTCTTGATCATCCTCAACTTCATCGAAGAATCATTTAATGAGATATGGCAGGTAAAAAGCCCCAGGCCCTGGTCGCGCAAATTCAGCGACTATTTTGCCATGATGTTCATTGCACCCTTGTTTTTTATACTGGCCAGTGCCACCACAGTGTTTTTAAGAACCGAAGCTTACAATTTTGTCGATAGTATGGCTCTGGGACAATACATCAGTCCGGCAATTCTATTTATTGCCAAACTTGCCCCCTACCTGCTTGTCTGGATTATGTTTCTGATCTTGTATGTGGTCATGCCCAACACCAATGTAAAGTTTAAATCGGCCCTTATTGCGGCCATCATTGCAGGCACCTTGTTTCAGATCACACAATGGTATTATATCTATTTCCAGGTGGGCGTTTCAAGGTACAACGCAATATACGGAAGCTTTGCCGCATTGCCGCTGCTGATGTTCTTCATCCGGATAAGCTGGCTGATCGTCTTGTTTGGTGCTGAAATATCCTACGCAAATCAGAACGTGGAAAACTACGAGTTCGATGCAGAGTCACAGCATATCAGCCCCTTCAACAAAAAGTTATTGGCCTTATATGTATTGCATTTGCTGATCGGAAACTTTATGAAGGGAGGAGCCCCGATGACTTCAGAACAAATTGCCCATCAATTGCAGATACCCAACAAGCTCGTCCGATCGATACTCAACGACCTCACAGATGTGTCGTTACTAAGTGAGACGAAAACAAAACAAGCGAAGGAAGTAGGCTTCCTGCCCTCTATGGATCCCAACCAGATCAATGTAAGGCTGGTTCTTGACCGCCTTGACCGAAAAGGGGTCGACATATTGATCGCAAAACCATCAAAAGAACTGGACAAGCTAAAGGAGATTCTAAAGAAGTTTCATGACAGACTGGAGAAATCCAGCGACAACGTCTTGCTGAAAGAGATGTAAGCGACTATTCAGAGATATTATCTTATTGTCTTATTATCTTAGTCTCCTTCTCGCCGACTTTCTGAAAGCCACAAACAAGGCGGTTAATACAAAAAGGCTTGAAAGCACCAATACAGAAGCCATGGGGCCGGTACCAATGTCATCGAGCTCAACAGAAAATACACCCTGATTATAATAATGATAAAATACCAGCGCAGCAGCATTGTTAACAAAATGTGCCAGCACAGGTATCCAGATATTACCACTGAATACGAACAGATACCCCAACACAATTCCCAATCCTACACGGGGAAGAAAGCTAAAGAATTGCATATGCATGGCGCTGAACAAAATGGCCGTAATAAAAACGGCGACATGCACATTGCGGGTCCACTGTGAAAATAACTTCTGGATAATTCCCCTGAAAATGAACTCTTCACCGATAGCCGGTATCACGGCAATCATTAATAAGTTGAACATGAATTCCTGCCAGGTATGCACCTGAATAAACCGTTCAGTGAGTCTCTCAGCAGCATCCTCGGTGGCACGCATCCACTCTTCAAGCGATTTTAAAGAGTCAGGGAAGCTGATCTGGTGATTCAGTTGCATCAGATAATTCACCATTGGCAGGGCCGTGAACATGATCAGCACACTAAGAAGTACAGGCCATAACCAGGGACGATGGTGGGCTTCGAGGTACCTGACAGGCTTATTACTTACAATCAGGACAAATAGTATGGAGGGAAGGATAAACAATCCAATATGGCTTAACACCTGGAAGTACCTCAAAAACTGCAAATTATCAGCGTCCATGTCGCCACCTCTGAACAACTCCAACACCTCAACCCCAAGGAATGGGATGGCAGCAAACATGCCAATGCCAATTACCACGACAAACGAAATGAACATGATCAGCACCAGCAACATCAGTTTGGAGAAAGGATGTGTATTACGAAAGGCTTTGCGATAGTCCATGTGGTTGGATTGTGTTAAATTTGTATGTCTGAAGGCGGAGCGAAGCGAAGTCCCGAACGAACGTGAGGGATCTCAATGAAGGTCAAAGGTCGAAGGTCAAAGAACGCTGCTGTAGAGGCGAAAAATCTTTCGCCCCACAAAGGTCGAAGGCCAGTGATTTGAAAGTTTGACATGTAGAGACAAGGCATGCCTTGTCTGAGTGCAAGCCTTGTTTTCGCAGGCCAAGTCTCAGTCGTTGGTCGGTGGTCATTGGTCATTGGTTACGGGTTACGTTGGATGGTATAAAAATAAACAAAAAAGCATATATAAAAAAACATGGCAGGGAGCGACAAACCAGGCAGATTTATTTTTGGCAGATACTCTTTTGAGAACAGGCCGGTGATATTGGCTCCGATGGAGGACATCACTGATCCTCCCTTTCGCCATTTATGCAAGGAGCTGGGAGCCGACTGGGTATACACGGAGTTCATATCGGCCGACGGCCTGGTTCGTGACGCCGTAAAAAGCATCAAAAAATTGGATATAAGTCCTGGTGAACGACCGGTAAGCATTCAGATATTCGGCGCCAATATTGAGGCGATGGTCGGCGCAGCAGTGCTTGCTGAACAAGCCTCACCAGATTTTATTGACATCAATTTCGGTTGTCCGGTAAGAAAGGTAGCCTCGAAAGGTGCTGGCTCAGGCATCATGAACGATGTGCCCAAGATGGTCGACATGACACGCCGTATTGTTGATGCTGTGGGCACCCCTGTCACCGTAAAAACTCGTCTGGGTTACGACCAGCAAAACAAACACATTGTCGATATCGCGGAACGGCTTCAGGATTGTGGCATTGCGGCTTTGGCAATACATGGGCGCACCCGCTGTCAGATGTATCGTGGCACGGCCGACTGGAGCCTGATTGGCGAAGTGAAGAACAACCCACGCATGCATATACCGATCATTGGCAATGGCGATATCGTAGATGGGCCTTCTGCCAGGCAGGCGATCGACAGTTACGGTGTGGATGGCATCATGGTCGGACGTGCCTGCATCGGAAACCCCTGGATCTTCAGCGAGGTGAAGCATTTCCTGAAATACGGGGACCCCCCTGCCCCACCAACATTGAAAGAGAAGCTTGATGTTTGCCGTCGTCATCTGGACATGTCTGTTACCTGGAAAGGTGAAAAGACCGGATTGTTTGAGATGCGCCGCCACTATGGCAACTACTTCAAAGGGCTACCGAACTTCAAACCATATAGGATGCAACTGGTAACGGCCCCATCATTGGAAGAGGTGAACAGGGTGTTACAAGAGGTGGAGGAGGCGTTTACGGGGGAAACCCGGTAACCTGGGAACCCTCGATCTGTAGGGGATCTCTCGCTGCGCTTCGAGATGACAGGGTGCTATGCAACCTTGTAACCCGCAGCCGTAACCCGTAATCCAAACCAATAACCCTCAACCCGAAGCTTCCAGCACCTCTGGTCGCAGCTGGTATTTCCAGGTAAACAGGTCTGTAACCTGCATGGAGCTGGTGTCGAGCCAGAAGGCTTTGATGCCTGCTGCCTGCGCTCCTGCCAGGTGTTGCTGTGAGTCGTCGATAAACAGGGTCTCTTGTGGCACCAGGTCGTTCTCACGGATGATCAGGTCGAAAGGCTCCCGGTCGGGTTTATGCATGCCTATTTCGTGCGACAGGTACTGCTTTTCAAAGAATGCATCGAGGTTATCGAATCCATACTCGCGGTGCAGGTATTCGCGAAATAGGGGAAAGTGAATGGCATTGGTGTTACTAAGCAAAAAGGTACGGTAGTTGGCTCTCACACCCTGTAACAAGTCTAACCGGGGCCAGGGGAAATCAAGTAGCATAGCGTTCCAGGCCTGGTCGATGGCCTCAGAGGTGAGTGGCAGACCTGCAATACGTCTTACCTTGTTGCGGAACTCCTCCGGGCTGATCTTCCCCTTGTCGAAGTCATCGAACAGGTTATCCTGTCCGGCCTGGGTGTACAGGCGGTCAAAGTCGGTAATGCCCAGATCTTTGAAGGCCTTGATGGTAGCCTGGTAGTCAATATTCAGCAGCACACCTCCCAGGTCAAATATGATGTTACGGATTGTCATGTTAAGGCTTTACGTTTATGGAAAATATCTTTTGGACAAACATCCCGGCTGCAAAGTTCTAAAAAATCTTTTTAATATTTACGGATAATGCGTACATTTGCAGTCCCGAAAACGGAATATTGCCGGCAAACCCGCGATATTTAGGGCCCATAGCTCAGTTGGTTAGAGTAGCTGACTCATAATCAGTTGGTCGCTGGTTCGAGCCCAGCTGGGCCCACCACAACATCAAGCAGTTACACAAGAATATGTGTGGCTGCTTTTTTATTTGCCGGTTACAACATTTTGAGACACTATCAAAAACGTATGTTCAATTTCATTTTAGAAGCCACCCAAAACCGCCGATAAGTACATAGCAGTTTCCTTGCCATGGGATGTAGTTCAACATGGACTCATCGCTGGGTCTTGCAGACCGCTCAGAGTCCTATTTATTGTGGCCAGTTGTTTTTATCCTATTCAGCCAATTGTTAAGTTAACCTTTTTGCCAAACCCTATCTCAACCAATCGATACAAGGTCGATAATTGAATATCACTATGACCGTTCTCAATTCTGGATATGAAGCTTTTTCTAGTACCAGTTTTTCTGGCTAGTTGCTCTTGTGTCATATCAGCTTCCTTCCTGGCTTCTCTGAGTATCTCGCCTATGGCAAAGGCTTTAGCTTTAATCTCAAAATCAGTTCGTCTTTCAGTACCAACCTTACCATATCTTTGTTCTAAATGCTCTTCAAATGTTATGATGTCTTTCATTTCTTAGCTCCTTTCTTTTTATAGTCAAAATATTCCTTCATTATCGAAATGGCCTTTGCAATCTCTTTTTTAGGAGTCTTTTGGGTTTTCTTCTGAAATCCATTAAACAACACAACTAAATTCCCTTTATCAAAACAACAAAATATCCGGAAAATATTGCTTGCAAACTCAACTCGAATGCAAAATAGTCCATCATATCCTGTCATTTGTTCAAAAAACTTCTTCGGCATCTTGTCGGCAACAGTTACGAGAAAAAGAACAAAGTCAATTTTGTCTTTTACTTTCTCAGTCTGTGCATTAAAAAAATCCCAGTAATAGTTTCTAAAAAAAATCAGCTGTCGTTGTTTATTCATGTAACAAAGTTAACGAATAATGGAACAATATTCAATATCTGTTTCGGTATTTTATAATTTTGTTGGTGGGCAAGTCACAATTGGCCACAACGGTCCTGGTATAGCCACAGTAGCGGATTTGCGGGCTTCGTCACTTACCACCGTGACAAAAGACCAAGCGGAGCAGAGACCCCAAAACTACCACCAAGCCCCGCTATTGTGGTTATACCATGTTGAACTAAATCCCGCCTGGGCGGGATAGCTCTTTCAAAATTACCCGATTCTTCCTATAATTCGGAATTTATTCACCTTAAAATTTCAGATTATGAGGAAGAAATCGGGTTTTACTATT
>SKYG01000115.1 GCA_007128045.1 Bacteroidales bacterium
AGCAGTTATAGAGCCCAATGAGACATACCTTGTGGTGATGAAAACGACTAAAAATGCAACCAGGCATACCAACACGGAACCTGGAAACAGCATAATCACTATTCCTGTCAGTGTTGCAATTCCTTTACCACCCCTGAAACCAGCAAAGACGGGGAATACATGTCCTGCTAAAGCTGCAAGACCAAGGCCGTATTGATATACCTTATACCATTCTGCCGCATGAAACATATCCACGACAAATAGTGAAAGGCCTATGGCAGCCATCCCTTTGAGTATATCCGCAAACAGTACCCATAATGCGGTTTTTTTTCCAAGTACCCTAAAAGCATTGGTAGCGCCGGCATTACCACTTCCATGTTCACGCAGGTCGATTCCATACAACCATTTTCCCGCCCATACGGCAGAAGGCACAGAGCCCAGCAAATAGGCCAACACCACCAATCCGGCAAGCATATAAATATTCCAATCCATAACCAATATTGTTAAACCTCTATTATTGAGCTCACTCTTAAAAGTCTGTTATTTTTGTGTCCCGCAGATTTCGCAGATAAACGCAGATATTAACCATTTGATTATCAGCGGAAATGAATCAGCGAAAATTCGCGTATCCTGTGCTGAGCTTAGTCGAAGTATCAGCGGGAGCTCTTATTCATTCTGACAGCAACCCAATCCTCTATATATTTTTCGCCAATAAGCCGGAGTCCCAATGCACTGGCGCGGTCAACGATCATATCTTTGTCAGTAGCAAGAAAGCCACTCATAAACAAGTCACCTCCACTGTTAAGGACAGAATAATAGGTGGGAAGGTCTTCCAACAACACATTGCGTGTGATGTTTGCCAGAATCACATCATACGACTCTTCACCCAACAGGGATGCGTCGCCGTGCAGTACGCTGATAATTTCCGGGAAACCGTTTCTCTGTACATTATCATATGAATTTTCCCAGGCAAAAACATAGTTGTCGATGGCCGTAACGCTGCGAGCCCCCTTTTTAGCGGCAAAGATGGCCAGCACACCCGTGCCACAGCCCATATCCAGTACCGACAGCTCTCTGAGGTCACACTCAAGCATCCACTCTATAACCAGGCGGGTGGTTTCATGGTGCCCGGTGCCAAAAGACATCTTCGGTTCTATGATGATCTCAAATTCAGCCTTAGGATCCATAGCATGAAATGGCGCTCTGATAAGCACCCTGTCTTTGATCCAGACAGCTTGAAAATGCCGTTCCCATTCCTGATTCCAGTTAATACCCTTGATATCAGACAAATGTACTGCGACAATTGGGTTGGCTTGGGCAGCAGGAAGCCTGATTGCATCTTCAAACTGTTTGTCATTAAAAACAGATTCAAGCACATAGGCCTTTAACCCATCATAGGTTTCCTCGAAACTGTCAAAGCCAATGTCTGCCAGTTGAGCAATCAGAATCTCCCTCCACGGCTCCAGAGGATCAAGCTTGCAGGTAAGCTCAATATAATCCATCGATCCCATCTACAAAGCTTCTATGATTTGTAGAAAGTCATGTGCTTTCAGCGAAGCACCTCCTATCAATCCGCCATCAACATCCGGGTTGGAGAATAATTCTTTGGCGTTCTTGGCGTTACAACTACCACCGTAAAGAATTGTCAGGTTCTCGGCAACCTCTTCGCTATATTGCTCTTTTACCAACCCCCTGATAAAAGCATGCATCTCCTGAGCCTGCTCTGGTGATGCTGTCACACCTGTTCCAATAGCCCAAACCGGCTCATAGGCAATCACTACATGACGGAATGCCACTTCTTCAAGCCAAAACAAGCCATTAACAAGTTGTGACTTGACTACTTCAAAGTGGTTATTGGCCTCACGTTCAGGCAGCAACTCTCCACAGCAAAACACAGGAGTAAGGTCATTCTCCATGGCAGCTTTTGTCTTTTTGGCAAGCAACTCATCGTCTTCACCGAAATAGGACCTGCGTTCAGAATGTCCTATTAGTGTGTGGGTAGCGCCCACTGATTTAATCATAGATGCAGCTATCTCTCCGGTATACGCACCTTTTCCCTCCTGATGACAGTTCTGGGCACCTGCATGAATGCCGACAAATTCACGGCATATCTCAACAACCTCCGGCAAAAACAAATACGGAGGAAAGAGGACTACCTCTTTTCCCTTGCCAAGACCCAGGTCAGCACGTGTTGCCAAATCATTGCAAACGCTTCTGGCAAGCTCCCTTGCAGAACCAATTTCCATGTTCATTTTCCAATTTCCAGCTACGATTCTTTTTCTCATAATCATTTGGTATTTTTTGTTAGTAAATTAAACCTTAAACCTTAAACTGACCTTCGACCTTCGACCTTCGACCTTCGACCTTCGACCGTATCTCACTGCACCCGAACCCTTGGGTCAAGGTAACCATAAATTATGTCAACGACAATATTAAGTAAAACCAGCAACACTGATATAGTCATGACAGCTCCCATTATAACTGGGAAATCATAATATTCCAAAGCTTCAACAATTACAACACCTATCCCTTTCCAGTCGAAAACAAATTCAACGAATACGGCTCCTGCCAACAGTGAGGCGAACCATCCTGAAACAGCTGTTACGACAGGATTCAATGCATTCTTAAGTGCATGTTTGGTAATAACCCTGGATACCGACAGGCCTTTTGCGCGGGCGGTCCTGATAAAATCGAGTGCCATCACCTGACGAAGCGAACTTCTGGTGAGCTCAGTAACAACGGCCAAAGGGCGTATGCCAAGCGTGATAGCCGGAAGTATAATATTTTTTAATGCCAGGTATTCACCCCTGCCAAAATCATCTACTTCATATAAGCTTCCGGTCATATTCAAACCAGTAACATCTGCCAGTACGAAGGCAAACAACCATGCAAACAGAATGGCGGCAAAAAAGGAAGGTAACGACATACCAAACACCGAAAAGACAAGTGTAAGGCGTGTCACCACAATGTTATTCTTCCAGGCGGTGATCACACCCAACAATACGCCCATAAACAAAGCAAATACGATTGACACTGAGGCAAGTAACATGGTATTCGGTAAGGCAACGGCAAGAATGGAAGCAACCGTGCGGTTACTTTGGTAGGATCTTCGAAGGTATGGATACTTCAACACCATACCAATACCACCGCCAGCTACCAGAACAACAGCAGAATATTTGGTGTCGTCAAGGTAAAATAAACTATTCTGATCATTTGTCTTGTGAACAGAAAGCGGTGACAGGTCATTCAGGTAATTCAGGTATTGCACTGCAACTGGCCTGTTGAGTCCAAGCTCTTGCTGAATGGCCTCCACTGATGATATGTCGGCTCTCTGTCCCAGCATCATCCTGGCAGGGTCGCCGGGAAGTACGGTAAACAGAAAAAATATTACCGTAACAACCCCAAACAGTACCCATAGACCATACCACAACCTCTTTACAATAAACTGTATCATTGCTGATAACTATTTCACCAATTCTAATTTAATGAGTGCAAAAACCGCATAATTGATGATATCGTAATAGTTTGCGTCGATACCTTCCGATGCAAACGTAACTCCCTTATTATCTTCAATTTGCTTTATTCGCAGCAACTTCATCAAAATAATATCTGTTAATGACGACACCCGCATTTCGCGCCATGCTTCTGAGTAGTCGTGGTTTTTATCATGCATCAGCGACCTGGCTTTTTCGTAAAACGAAGTATAAATATCCAGAGCATCACCACTATTTAAATCGGCATGATCGCTATGCCCCCTGTCTAGTTGCACCAAGCCCATGATGGCATAATTCACAATCCCAACAAACTCAGAGGAGATCCCTTCATTTATTTTTTGTGTACCTTTGTCTTGTAATGACCGTATTCGTTGTGCCTTTATATAGATTTGATCTGTAATTGATGATGGACGGAGGATCCGCCATGCGGTTCCATAGTCCTTCATTTTTTTACTAAAGACCTCAAGACAAATGGTTTTGATCTTGTCGAATTGCTGGTCTGTTTTAGAGATAGATCCCATTACAATGGTTTAATTAGTATAGATAATAACGATGGCGAAAGATACATTTTTTTGCCCAAAGCTCAGTCTTAAATGCCGTGGCAAAATTATAAATTTATCCACACCTAAGGTAATGGGTGTTTTAAATATTACACCAGATTCTTTTTATGACGGCGGCAAGCATCAGCAAATCAAACAGGTTCTGAAGCACACAGGTCATATGCTTGATGACGGCGCTGACATGATCGATATCGGAGCTGCATCATCCAGACCTGGCGCTGATCTGATTACAGCAAGAGACGAACAAAAAAGGTTGCTTCCCGCGCTAAAAGCGCTGGTAAAAGAATATCCGGAGGCCATCTGGTCTATAGACACATATAATTCAGATACGGCACAAAAGGCCTTTGACGAGGGAGCACATATTATCAATGATATCTCGGCCGGCAGCATAGATATCGACATGTTCCCGACAATTGCCAGGCTTAAGGCCCCCTATATTATGATGCATATGCAAGGAACACCCGCCACCATGCAAAAGAACCCTGTTTACACTGATCTGATGCAGGAAGTGATTCGCTATTTCTCTGAACGGGTTGCACGGTTAAAACAACATGACGTAAACGATATCATCATCGACCCTGGATTTGGATTCGGAAAAAGCCTTGAGCATAACTTCCACCTGCTGAGAAACCTAAGTTTCCTGAAACTCTTTGAACTGCCTATTCTAGTTGGTTTATCAAGAAAATCAATGATCAATAAAACCTTGCATAGCAGTCCGGAGAATGCCCTTAACGGGACTACAGTGCTCAACACCCTTGCGCTTCAACATGGAGCAAGTATTCTGAGGGTTCATGATGTAAAGGAAGCCAAAGAAGCAATCAAATTGTTTTTGGCATACAACAACTGTAATTCTTACTAAGCTAATCGGTTATGAACGCGCTATTCATTCAAATACGCTTGCTGGATGTGATTGATGTGCTGCTGGTTGCAGTACTCCTTTATCAACTCTACAAGCTCATTAAAGGAACAGGCGCCATCAATATCTTTTTGGGCCTGCTGTCGTTGTACCTGCTGTGGTGGCTGGTAAGGATATTTGAGATGGATCTTCTGTCGGCCATTCTGGGTCAGTTTGTGAGTGTAGGTGTGCTGGCACTCATCGTTGTGTTTCAACCTGAGATACGAAAATTTCTTCTTATTCTTGGTACAAGGAGTTTTATGAACAGAGGTTCAAAGATGTTTGCAAACATATTATGGAATTTCCGGCAGGAAGAAACCCTTAATATATCTGCCATAGTGAATGCATGTGAGTACTTTTCAGAGAACCGGACCGGGGCATTAATTGTTATCTCCAGACAGAACGAACTCGATAATTTTGTAGATACAGGTCAAAGAATTGACGCTTTAATATCAGAGCATTTGCTGGAAACAATTTTTTACAAGAACAGCCCCTTACACGATGGAGCAGTGATCATCTCCGGAAATAAAATTGTTGCAGCACGGTGTGTACTGCCCGTTACTGACAAGAAGTTATTTCCCGCCACGCTCGGACTAAGACACAGGGCAGCAGCAGGGATTTCCGAGCATTCTGACGCAATTGCCCTCATCGTTAGCGAACAATCCGGAAGAATATCGTGGGCCAAAGAAGGAAAAATAACCAGAAATGTCAGGCCAGTGCAACTCAAAGAAATGCTGGCACGAGAGTTTGTGGCAGACTAAGGGTTACAGATTTTGATTAACCACAGAGGAACGCGGGGTGATTCGCGGAGAAACGCAGAGGACAGGTCAAGCCCTGTCAATACGGCGCAACTCTGTGCATCACTCAGCGGAACTCTGCGGTTAACTTCTTAAACCTTAAACTTTAAACTTTAAACCGACTTTCCGACCTTCTTGATAAATTGCAGAATCCCATCAAAATCATCGGGATGAAACCATCCGGCATCAGGGTATCGTTTAAACCAGGTGATCTGTCTCTTTGCATACCTCCTGGTGTTTGTCTGGATCTTTTCAATAGCACGATTTAGGGGCCATTCATTAGATATCCAGGCAAAGAGTTCCTTATACCCTACTGTATTCAATGCATTTAAATGACGGCACTTGTACATGAAGAGGCACTCTTCCACCAGTCCATCGCGTACCATCTTATGTACTCTGGCATTGATGCGGCAGAACAGCTCATCCCGCTCACGAACCAACACAACCCGTTTGATAGTAAAAGGGCGTTCGACTGACTGATGTTTGCGATGTTCCGAATACTGGATACCTGTCTGTAAAAAAACCTCCAGTCCGCGCATGATGCGTTTTGGATTGGCCGGGTCAACAATATGATAGTAAGCCGGATCTACCTGCTTTAACCAGTTTCTGATTCCAGCCAAACCATCCGATTCAAATACCCGCTGTACCTTTTCACGCACCAGGCGATCGACAGGAGGAAGGGTGTCAATACCGCTGCACAGGGTATCTATATACAAGCCAGAGCCACCAGCAAGCACCACATAGTCAGACTTGTCAAACAGATCATTTATCACCCCAAGTGCTTGTTGTTCATACAATGAGACATTATAATAATCGACTACTGAGAGATGGCCGATAAGATGGTGTTTTATGGTTGCCAGTTCATGGGGAGAAGGTGCTGCAGTGCCAATAGCCAGTTCCCTGTAAAATTGACGTGCATCGGCTGAGACAATTTCAGCATGAAAGCATTCTGCTAAGCTGAGGCTTAGCGCCGTTTTTCCAACCGCAGTTGGACCGGTAAGGACAATGAGTGTCTTATTCTGGTTTTTCGTCATCAGGACCTTCCACATTATGAAAACCCCCATCCAACAAATCATCAGCATCTTCAAAACCTTCCAGATCCTCAGGGTCATATATTTCTTCCTGTACGAAATTGAAGTCTGTGTCGTTTTCAGGATCTGCGACCAAATCAACGGTCACGGGCAGAAGCTCCCGGGGCGTATCTCCTTCGCTTTTCAGTACACGGGGGTATATATATTGAGGATTGGCAGGTAAGATCTTCATAAGCTCTATAAAGAACGTCCAGTAGTTCAGATAGTCATAGACCAACAGAAGCTTCTGATGCGGGTCATCAATATAATCATTAAGCCTGGAATTCTTCATCACACCAACAGGCTTTTTCCCATTATTCGCAGACTCCGGATCCATGTCTATCAATGAGATTTCAAATTTTTTCCGGAACCTATGATCGCAAATAAAAAACGAGGATAATGCATCTGAGTCAATGTTCAGGTTTTCCGCAAAAGCCTTAAAGAAGGCCTCAAACGTCTGATCAGACTGCACCTCCATCTCCCTGTAGAAGTTATCATGATCTTCAAATGTTATTTTAAACCTGTAAATATGCATGAAAATTCAAATTTTTCAAGTTTGTTCGTTATCCTTGTCCGACAAATTTAATGATTAATTGATCTTTTTTTCTACAAGCAGTCCAATTTTTTTACCCTCTTCGACCATCATCTCCAGGGCAGCTTTCCGTTCATTGGGGATCTTACCTTCCAGGATGGCTTCCCTGATAGCAATTTTAATTAAGCCCACCTCTCTGCAAGGCTTAAGGTTAAAACAGGTCATAATGTCTTCTCCGGTAACAGGAGGCTGCCAATTTCTTATGCGGTCCTTCTCTTCAATTTCTTTAAGCTTCCCTCTTACTGTCTCAAAGTTTTTCAGATAGAGCCTGACCCTGGCTGTATTTCCGGAGGTAATATCAGCTTCACATAACAGCATCAGGTCGTCAATGTCATCGCCGGCATCAAAGAGCAGCCGTCTGACGGCCGAATCGGTAACAATATTTTCAGTCAGTGCAATAGGCCGGAGATGCAAAAGTACCAGTTTCTTAACATACCTCATCTTTTCATTCGCGGGAAGTTTCAACCTGCGAAAGATTGACTCTACCATCTTATGCCCCAGGTATTCATGGCCATGAAAGGTCCAGCCAACACCGGGCTCGAACT